>QNFK01000183.1 GCA_003645495.1 Gammaproteobacteria bacterium | reverse complement strand
TACCATACAGCAGGCGGGACGCTCTTAGCGTCCCGCCTGCTTTTTCAATCGCGCACGCACGGCTGCACTATCCGCTGGCCCGGTGCGGCAACAACCACCGATAAATTTTGCTCCGGCATTACGCCATTCATTAACTGGACACCCGCCGTCTAGATCGCAAGCGACGCCGGACCAGGTATTGTTGGCCGCGTGATAGGTTTCACCGGAATTCGGGTAGACGACGACTGCTTTCTGCGGTGCACCCTTTAGCACTTCACCAATAAGCGCAGTGATCAGACCCGGCGGCGTGCAGTTAATACCGATCGCCAGGACGCGAGGATGATCTGCAAACAAGGCGACAGCTTCGCTAAGCAATGTGCCGTCGCTGATTCGCTGTTCGTCCCGACACGAAAATGCAATCCAGGCCGGTGTTGCGACGTCTCTCAGCAAGTCACAGAGAACCTCCGCCTCCACAATATCGGGAATCGTCTCGCAGGCTAGTACGTCCGCGCCGCTGCGATCCAGAATTTCCAGGCGGGACGAATGAAACTCGCGCAGTTCAGCGGCCGATATGTCGTAACTGCCCGTGTATTCTGATCCGTCTGCAAGCGCAGCGCCATAGGGTCCAACGCTTGCAGCGACTATGGGCAACCTGCTCGTGGTGGGGTTTGCTGCGAGAAACTCGCTTCTCGCAGTACACGCAAGTTCGACAGAACCGGCAATAAGTTGATCCGAGGCGGTCGCCGACAGGCCCAGCGACATGAAGCCCATCCTGCTAGCCTGGTAACTCGCACTGATAATGCAGTCGGCGCCAGCATCAAGATACGCCCGATGCGCATTTACGATTGCGTCGGGATTAGTTTGCAGCAATGCCGCCGACCACAGTACACCGGCAATATCGAAGCCCTGCGTCTCCAATTCTGTAGCAAGGCCGCCATCGAGTACTACGGGCCCGGCTCGCAGCAGTGCTTTTTCAAACATGTTCATTATTCCTGCACACTGCCATACTTGGTTTCACAATTGAACCTGACTCTGTGGAGTAACGTTTTAGATGATCAACCGGCGTCAATTTATATCCACGATCGGTGCACTTGGCCTCAGCGGCACAGTGACTGCACAAGATTCTCTTATCAAACCCGAGCGCATCCGCCCAGGCGACAAAGTTGGCCTTGTTAACCCGGCAACCGCCGCGTTTGAGTCCGAACCGAT
The DNA here is from genome assembly GCA_003645495.1 of Gammaproteobacteria bacterium. Taxonomy (GTDB): domain Bacteria; phylum Pseudomonadota; class Gammaproteobacteria; order Steroidobacterales; family Woeseiaceae; genus SZUA-117. The sequence continues at coordinate 3,867 of QNFK01000183.1, read as the reverse complement.
CGAGATAATGATCGAGGCGCTAGAATCGATGGAACTGGAAGTTGTGCTCGGCAATAACTACTACAACCGCCACGGCTACTTCGCCGGCACTGACGCAGATCGGGCAAGCGACCTGAACACGTTGTTCCGTGACTCCAGCGTCAGAATGATATTTGCGCGTGGAGGTTGGGGATCCGCCAGAGTTTTGCCTCTACTGGATTACGATGCTATCCGCAGCAATCCAAAAGTACTCCTTGGCTACAGTGACGCGACTGCGTTGCTTACCGGCGTGCATGCAAAAACCGGGCTGGTAACCTTTCATGGGCCGAGCCCGTTGAATAGTTTTTCTGCTGAATATTTCCGCCGTATCGTGATGAACGGTGAACAGGTCACGATGATCAATCCGACGGACATTACCGAAGACACCCTGGTGCAGACAGAAAATCGCGTTCAAACCATTAGCGATGGTAAGGCCAGCGGTCGTATCCTTGGCGGAAACCTGACTGTATTAACGGGGATCATGGGTTCTTCCTATCTGCCGGACTGGGAAAACAGCATTCTGTTTCTTGAAGATGTTAATGAGGCTGTTTACCGCGTCGACAGGATGCTTACTGAGCTCTCACTGGCCGGCGTGCTAGGCAAAATTAAGGGATTCGTATTCGGCCGTTGTACCGAATGCCAGCCTGACAACAGCTACGGTTCACTCACACTGGAGCAGGTTCTTGCGGAACATATCAAACCGTTGAGCATTCCCGCATTCAGTGGCAGCATGATCGGCCATATCGAGCAGCAGTTTACGATTCCACTTGGCATCGATATTGAAATCGACGCAGACGCCGGATCAATACGCATGCTCGAAGCTGGCGTTATCTAGAAAACAATCGTAAGAGCAATTCGGCCACGGCATTCAGGAGCTAACATTCGCCTGGCAATTGGGCGATCCACTCGCGGATTACTGCAACACCTTCGGCGTGGTTAATCGCACGACCCAATTCCGGCATTACGATTGCCGGATCTGTATGTTCCATCCTGAATAACAATATTGAGTCGTCCGGCCTGCCTGGATATATGTCATAAGGGCGATCTCCACTGCCGCGGCCGACAGCAACCGGAGGTTTACAAAGCCCCAGGTCGCGATTCACTTCGGCATCAATATGGAGATTGAGAGCGGAAGTGTCTGCAGCGCCGTCCGGATTGTGGCAGTGCGCACAATTGACATCGAGATATGCTCGCGCGAGATCGGCTGTTGGTGTGCGATCACGGTCTGACCATCGCGCACTTACGGGCAACGACGCAGTCTCGTAGTCATCCAGACCGCTGAGGCGACCTGTTGCTGACCAATATTCAAGTTGATTCCGAGCGCCCTCCACATAGGAAAACTCACGATTTAGCTGATGCACTTTCGGACCGAGGGGTTGAATTTGCTTCGTGCTATGCGCGGGCGTATGGCAGCCAGCGCACTGATTCATATCCGGCACAATGTAGGTAAATTTCTCTGCGTTGCCCGCCGCAAAATCAAAGCTGAGATCGAGTTGCGAACCGGCTACCTCGAGATATGCATCGTTCTGCGATTCATCCCACACATAGGGTAAGGCCCGCCAGCCATCTGCGTAATGCACCAACAATCGTGTTTCGATCAGTTGATGCCGCAGCAGACTTAACGAGCCATCAGCCTCCAGATTTGCTTCCCGATCTGCTTTTCGAAATACATTGTCGTCTGCCCCGGCAGCTCTTTCGTAGTGAAAGGTTTTGCTAAGAATCGTGCCGATCGGGAATTGCAGCTCCCGGTCCTCACGGTAACCGGCGCTCGTACCATCCGGCATCCAGACCGATCTCAGCTTCAGTGCGTAGTCAGAAAATAAAGGAGTATTAAGGTCGTACGGAATAACCTGATCATTCAGCGTGAGTCGATTGTTTTTGACAGCGAATAGTTGCCACTCACTTAGTCTTGCCGGCGGATCGTTCGCCGGAAACAGGGTGACCGGCTGCCTGCCCGGCGCACAACTGGTCAGGAGAAAATATGCGATCACCGGCAGGGCGAACCGGAGGGCGCTGATCATTACGATCCCAAGGATGCCAGGCTGATCTCAGGAAGTTTCTCCAACTGGCACTTGTGCTGTGCCGAGCCCGTCTCAATATTTTCGCTGTCATTGCCCATATCCGCATTCAGCACTACAGCGTCATCATTCTCGACACAAATAGCGAACTCCGGATTAAGGTGGCCATTCGCATCAAGCTTATCCGCGTTAGCGTATCCATCCCAGAGAATGTCCGGAAAGCTGCCGTTAAAGCCGAATATGGCTATACGCAATGCCTGCAAGTCGAGCCCATCCGGTGACGACCCACCACCGGAGAATCGATTACCATAGATAAATATAGTCTCAGGATAGGGATCGTAGTGTTCTGCCATCTCCAGCGTGCCCTGATAGCCGGTGGAGTAATAGCTGCTGATAATGACGTTGGCGGTGTCATTGTCGGCAATGTCATTATCAAATATTTCGACTTTGTCGTTGGAATTTATGACGACGCCCGATCCTGCGGGCACGCTAGCCACCGGCGTACCTGCGGCACCAAAGTTTTCCGTATTGTTGGCGACAATGCGATTGTCATACACGCGAGTGCTGTGACCTTCCTGCAGCAAGTCCGGCATATTGAAGACCAGGATGCCGCCAGTGTTGTTCGTGACAGTATTGCCATAAACGTCTGCGCCGATCGTGTTCTCAACCTCGATGCCGGCGACGTTGTACTCCGCACGATTATTACGAATGATGACGTTCTTCGACTGACCAACATAAATACCAGCATCAGAAGCGCCGATGGCGACGCATTCTTCCAGCAATACGTTCTCGGTTTGCACTGGATAAATACCGTACGCACCATTCTCTACGTCGGGGCCATTGGTCCATTCAGTCCTTACACGACGAATGACGATGTTCGAACCCTCGTTGATCTTCAGCGCATCACCACGCGTGTCCTCAATCGCCAGGTCTTCAATAGTGAAATCACTCGCACTAACCAGAAGTCCTTCGGCACCCTGTACCTGGCCTCTGAACGACAACACCGAAGTGTCCATTCCCTCGCCACGTAATGTCACACCGGATACGTTCAGCGACAGACCCCGGGTTATCTGGTGGGTGCCTGCCGGAACAGTAATAACATCGCCTGGTTGTGCGGATATCAACTGCGTCAGCAAGGATTTCTGGAATGCCAGATCGGCTTGCGACGTGTCCTGCTGCGGCTCCTTCGAACAGCCACCGGATATGATGACAAATAAAATCGTAATGAGTCGTGCTGCTTGAATTTTCACCCAATACTATCCTTGGCAGTTCCGCCGGCAGTCAGTCAGATTGAAAGTTTACGTTGTGTGCCGACCAATGAATCCCGTGTTATTAACGCTGCAAGTTTCTCTTCAGACCAGTCGTCTGTTCCTGCAGGGCGTTGCGGCAAAATCATGTAACGTAACTCCGCTGTCGAGTCGTGCACGCGCACGTCAATATCATCAGACAACTCAACACCGAACTCTGCAAGAACGGAACGCGGTTCGCGCACAACCCGGGAACGATATTCTTTAGATTTGTACCAGGCCGGCGACATACCGAGCAGTGCGCGTGGATAACAGGAGCACAAGGTGCAAACGATAACATTGTGCACGCTATTGGTGTTTTCCATCACCGTGAACTCATAGGGTTCAAGCTCAAAGCCAAGCTCCCTGATGGCGCTCGCGCCATCGCCAAGCAGGCGTTCTTTATAGGCTGCATCAGTCCAGGCACGCGCCACGATTCGCCCGCCATTTTTCGGTGAGGCTCCCTGCATCGCCGCAATGACTTCCTGTTCCTCTTCTGCGGTGTAGTGGCCTGCTTCTATCAATAATTCACGCAGTGCAAGACC
>QNFK01000182.1 GCA_003645495.1 Gammaproteobacteria bacterium | reverse complement strand
TATCCACCGATAGCCGGCACCGATGGCGCGGCGCTCGCCGGCGATGAACTATCACAAAATGACGTTACGATAATTTTCCGCAATGCCCTCGACGTTGCGAACCGGGCACGCGCGCAAATACGCCAGCCACTGAGTACCTTTGCACGAGTTACGATTTCGGTCGTCGATACCGAGGGTGAAATACTTGGGATGGTGCGCAGTCGGGATGCGCCAGTATTCGGTGCTGATGTTTCATTGCAGAAGGCGCGTACAGCCGCCTTCTTCTCGTCAGCAACCGCGGCAGCATTCCTGAGCGCACTGCCGGATGTCAGTTACCTGACGACCAGCGACGCCGGTCCGGCATTTTCGCCCCCGGTAGTCATCGATGACTACGTTACGACCTTGCAGGCTTTCGTCGAAGACCCGGATGCGCTGACAAACGGCCTGGTCGCCTTTTCAGATCGTGCCGGCGGCAACTTGTCGCGGCCTTTTTACCCGGATGGCATTAATACCAACGACGCAGGCCCGCTGAGCAAACCCGCAGGACAGTGGAGCCCGTTTTCCACCGGGCTGCAGCTGGACCTTTCATACAACGCCATATTGCAGCACGTTCTTTTCGCCGCCGGCGTTATCGCGGTCGATGTTGGCCCGGTCTGCGCCGGCGTTGCACTGGTTGATCCCAATACCCTGACCTTCGCCCCGACTGTCGCGAACAACCGCGTCGGTAACGGCCTGCAAATCTTCCCGGGTAGCGTGCCCATTTACCGCAACGGCACGCTGGTCGGCGGCATCGGTGTTTCCGGCGATGGTATCGACCAGGATGACATGATTTCTTTCCTCGGCCTGCACAATGCCGGACTCGAACTCAGCAACGGTGTTGGCAACGCACCGATGGACCGGCGTGCTGACAATCTTACGCCGCAGGGCGTTCGACTGCGCTACGTGCAATGCCCACAAGCACCATTTATTGCGACGGGAGACGACAATGTCTGCGACGCGAAATAGGAGGACCGGAATGAACCCCGGAATGAGCCTGGCACTCGTCACTTGCAATACGGTTCGCTACATTCTTGCAGCTGCCATCATCGCGACTGGCAGCGGATTTATCGCAACGCCGAACGCGCTCGCACAGGAGACCTGCTACCAGGATGACGATGGCCGAATCGTGACGCGGCGCAGGCCTGGCTATCGGGAAGTGCCATGCCCGCTACCGGATGTCCCGCAATCGGGTGACGATACTGCTGCCGAACCGGCACCGTCTGACGCGGCAAGCAGGGCTGATTTGACACTCGGCACTCGCGAACAGGCGGGCCGACCTGAAAGAACGAGAAACGCTGTCTCGCCGGTACCGCGACCGGGCCTGAACGATTTTGTGGCATCAGTGCCGTTGCCGGATCGCTGGCGCATTGTGGATGCGATCGGGTACACGGAAAGTATCTGGGATCCGTACAACCGCAACCTCCTGAAAGCCGACAGGCCGGTCAAGGACGACAAGTTCTTCAATATCACGATAATTTCGGATTCTATCTACGAGGTCCGCGAAGTCCCGACGCCGGTTGGTGGCAGCAGCACCAACGCACCGGGCAGTATCGATGTGTTTGGCAGCGCGGATCAATATGCGCTGGTCACAAACCTCGCGACAGAATTTGTCTATTACAAGGGCGATACGGTTTTCCGGCCACCGGATTATGAAATTCGTTTTACACCGGTATTCAATTTCAACTATGCGTCAATCGATGAAGTTCTCGGCCTTAATGCAAACCCGGTGAACGGTACGACGCGCAGCGACAATCATGTCGGTATACAGGCTCTGTTCTATGACAAACATCTGCGCAATGTGTCGGAGCGCTACGACTTCGACAGTTTTCGCATCGGCATTCAGCCATTTTCATCGGATTTTCGTGGTTTTCTTTTCCAGGACAACCAGCTCGGTGTACGCCTGTTTGGTACGCGGAAAAACAATATTTTCCAGTACAACCTCGGATGGTTCCGGCGCCTTGAAAAGGACACGAACAGTGGTTTGAATGACCTGAGCGAGGATATTCGGGACGATGATGTCTTCGTCGCCAACCTCTACTGGCAGGATATGCCAGTACGCGGCTTTACCTCACAGGCAACCATCGTCTATAACCGCAACCGGGAAGGTTCGGGGTCGTTCTTCGATGAAAACGACTTCATCCAGAGACCCGCGTCGTTTGGCCGGGAAACGCCGCGTGACTACGACGTCTATTACGTCGGTTACAGTGGCGACGGGCATTTTGGACGCCTCAACATGTCGACGTCGCTGTACTACGCATTTGGTGAAATCTCACCGGGCGTTTTCGTCGATGACGATGTAGACATTAGCGCTGGCTTCGCGGCAATCGAGTTTTCCATGGACTTCGACTGGTTCCGGCCGCGTATATCTGCACTGTATGGCAGCGGTGATGATGATCCGTATGACGACAAGGCCACGGGCTTCGACGCAATTTTCGAGAACCCGCAGTTTGCCGGTGCCGATACGAGCTACTGGATTCGCCAGGCCGTACCGTTAATCGGCGGCGGTCGGGTCGCATTGTCGAGTCGCAACGGCGTGCTGAACAGTTTGCGTTCTTCCAAGGAACAGGGGCAATCGAACTTTACTAACCCGGGCATCATCCTGATCGGTCTGGGTGCCGACATGGACCTGACGCCGAAGCTGCGCTTGTCATTCAATTTCAACAGCCTGTTCTTTGTGCATACTGAGGTGCTCGAGGCGGCCCGCAACCAGGCCGACATCGACGATCACATCGGCCATGATGTATCTGCATCGCTGACCTACCGACCGCTGATGTCACAGAACATTGTTATTCGCGCCTCGTACGCGCAACTCATTGCCGAGGACGGCTTTGATGACCTGTTTCCGGATGAGGACGCCGGTTATTTCCTCCTGAATTTGGTGCTGGCTTACTAGAGTGCTGGTGTAAATATGAAAAGAACAATAATGAATCGTATGCCGAAAGCTTCGCTACAAATTGGCACATTAATATTGGCGACAGTCTTGCTGTCCACCCTGGTCGCCTCGGCATCAGAGGGTGAAAAACCGGTTAAACGCGATTACGCAGTGACGCCCCCGGCGCCAGCCAACCAAACCGTGGCAGATGCGGATGCGAAGAGCGCTGGATGTATGTCGTGTCACACGGAGACCGACAGCAAGTCCATGCATGTTAGCCCCGCTGTACAACTTGGTTGCACAGATTGTCACGGCGGCGACGCCGGGGTGAACGTTAGTGCCGGAGCCAGTCACGGCAGCATGGAATACGAAGCGGCGACAGAGCTGGCGCATGTGTTGCCACTTTATCCTGAATCGTGGCATTTGCCACACAGTGCCAACCCGGAACGAACATATACGTTGCTGAACCGCGAAAGCCGCGAATTCGTTCGTTTTATGAACCCATCGGACTTCCGGGTCGCGAATGACGCTTGCGGGGCATGTCACCAGCCGATAATCGAGGCATCGAAGCGCAGCCTGCATGCGACCGGCGCGATGTTGTGGGGTGGTGCCGCCTACAACAACGGAATCCTGCCTTTCAAGAATTACATCCTTGGCGAATCGTACGATGAGGATAGTAATCCGGTCGTCCTGCATGGACCAACCGTGGCAGAAGCGCATCAACAAGCGCTGCTGGATGCCGGCATCATTCCGGCCTTATACCCATTGCCGGTGTGGGAATCCGTTAAACCCGGCGACATTTTCAGGGTCTTCGAACGCGGTGGCCGCAACATAAGCAACCTGTTCCCGGAAACCGGCCTGCCAAATGCCCTCGGCCAGTTGCAACGTATCGAAGAACCGGGCAGACCGGACTTTCGCCAATCAAACCGCGGACCGGGAACCGGCGGTCGTATATCCGTGCCGCTGATTAACATTACCAAGACGCGACTCAACGATCCGTTCACCTGGTTTATGGGCACCAACGACCAGCCGGGCGACTATCGTCAGTCCGGTTGTTCTTCGTGTCACAGTGTTTACGCAAACGACCGCGATCCGCGCCACTCTGGCGTGTATGCGCAGTTCGGTCATGAAGGCAAGACGCAGACTGTGGATCCGACTATCGACAAGGACGAGTCGGGCCATCCGCTGAAACATACATTTACCCGCGCGGTTCCGACAAGCCAGTGCATGGTTTGTCATATGCATCAGCCGAACATGTTCATGAACAGCTACCTCGGCTACACGATGTGGGATTACGAATCGGATGCGCCGGCCATGTGGCCAGAGGAACAACAGTACCCGTCGATTGAGGAACAGCGTGAAATCCTCGACCGCAATCCGGAAGGTGCCTCGGTTCGCGGCAAATGGGCAGACGTCGAGTTTCTGAAACAGGTTTCTGAAATGAACCCGGAGCTCAACGACACGCAGTTCGCTGATTACCACGGCCACGGCTGGAATTTCCGTGCGATTTTCAAGCGCGACAGGAAAGGAAACCTGCTTGACGACGAGGGCACTATCGTCAGCGATGAGGACCCGGAGAAATTCTCCAAGGCAGTTCACATGTCTTCCATCCACGTGGATGTCGGCATGCATTGCGTGGACTGTCACTTCTCACAGGACAACCACGGCAACGGACATATCTATGGTGAAGTAGCGCTCGCGGTCGAGATCGATTGCAAGGATTGCCACGGCACCGCGCAGTCATACCCGAACCTGTACACCTCCGGGCCGGCAGCACTATCCGGCGGCGCTGATCTGGAAGCCTTGCGCACACCTGATGGCAGGCGCCGCTTCGAATGGCTGGAGGACGTTTTGTACCAGCGCTCGATGATGGACCCCGACCTGGAATGGCAGCTCAGCCTGGTGAAAGACACGGTTACACCGGGACATGCGAATTACAACGAGAAAGCGGCACGTGCAAAACTCATGAGTAAGGACACCAGCACCCAGCAATGGGGTACCAACGTGTCGACCGATAATCTCGCGCATTCCAATGATGAAATCGAGTGCTACACCTGTCATACCTCATGGACAACAAGTTGCGGCGGCTGTCACTTACCGATTGAGGCGAACTGGAAGACAGAACGCCATCACTATGAAGGTGGCGAGACGAGGAACTACGCAACCTACAATCC
>QNFK01000181.1 GCA_003645495.1 Gammaproteobacteria bacterium | reverse complement strand
TGAGCCAAAGACACCGTCGCCAAGATCCACTGTCGCACCACGTGCGTCAACTTCGGTAACCGTTCCCTTAACCACAGTGTTTTTCGGATGATCCGCAAGCCAGCCTGAAAACGGATCTTTATCCATTTGCTTGATGCCCAGCGAAATTCTTTCACGCTCGGAATCAATGGCCAGCACACAAGCCTCAATTTCCTGGCCCTTGGAATAATTGCGCACCGCCTCTTCGCCCGTGTCGTCCCAGGAAATATCTGAGAGATGAACGAGTCCGTCGATACCGCCGTCGAGTCCAATGAAAATACCGAAATCGGTAATGGACTTAATCTGGCCGCTGACTTTATCGCCACGATTAACTGTCGTAGAGAACTCTGCCCATGGATTGGCTTTGCACTGTTTAATGCCAAGAGAAATACGCCGACGCTCTTCATCGATCTCGATGACCAGCACTTCGACTTCTTCTCCGATTTGCACAACCTTGGATGGATTGACGTTCTTGTTCGTCCAGTCCATCTCGGATACATGCACCAGGCCTTCAACGCCCTCTTCGATTTCAACGAAGCAACCGTAATCAGCAATGTTGGTGATCTTGCCGAACAGTCTGGAGTTTGGCGGGTAACGCCTTGCCAGATCATGCCAGGGATCATCGCCAAGCTGCTTGATACCAAGAGAAACGCGTTGTCGCTCACGGTCAAACTTCAAAATCTTGACGTCGATTTCTTCGCCAACATTAACAACCTCGGAAGGATGCTTGACGCGCTTCCATGCCATGTCGGTGATATGCAGGAGACCATCGATTCCGCCAAGGTCAACAAATGCGCCGTAATCGGTAAGATTCTTGACGATTCCCTTAACGGTCTTGCCCTCTTGCAGGCTTTCCAGCAACTGTTCACGCTCGGCGCTGTATTCCTGCTCAACAACCGCACGCCTTGAAACGACAACGTTATTACGCCGCTGATCAAGTTTGATAACTTTAAATTCGAGGCTCTTACCCTCGAGGTAGGCAGGGTCACGAACCGGTCGCACATCGACCAGCGAACCAGGCAGGAACGCCCGAACGTTGTCGATCTCGACGGTGAAACCACCTTTCACACGGCCATTGATGATGCCGGTGACAACCTCACTCTTCTCAAACGATTTTTCGAGTTCGATCCAGGTGCGCGCACGAATAGCTTTCTCACGAGAGAGTTTGGTCTCGCCGAAACCATCTTCAACTGCATCGAGGGCAACCTCGAATTCGTCTCCAACAGAAACGTTAGCTTCACCCTGGTCGTTCTGGAACTGTTCGATTGGGATTACGGCCTCAGACTTGAGACCCGCACTAATCATAACTACATCGTCATTTACCGCGACAACTGTGCCTGTGATGATGGCACCGGATTTTAATTGTTGACTGGCAAAACTTTCTTCAAATAACTCAGCAAAACTTTCAGACATTAGATTTAAACCAAGAGAATCGTTAGATCCTCACCCAATCATCTCACCAATACCTTTTGGCCGATGGTTATAAAAAAAGAATCAGAGCATCCTTTCTGATTCGTATGAATTCACGTAACAATATTGAGTTTGTTCACCCAATCCAAAATGGTTTGGGTGACCGCATCAATCGTCAAATTACTGGAGTCCAGCAATCGGGCGTCTTCAGCCGGTCGTAACGGGGCTACCTTACGTTCGGAATCCCGCCTGTCACGATCCTCTATGTCCCGCGAAAGGGCCGGCAGGCTAACATCAATACCCTTGTCTTTCAACTGCTTATGGCGCCTTTTCGCACGCTCTTCGGCACTGGCTGTGAGGAACACTTTTAGCCCGGAATCGGGGAAAACCATGCTGCCCATATCGCGGCCATCGGCCACCAGGCCAGGGGCCTTGCGGAACCCTCTCTGCAGCTCCAAAAGCGCGGTTCGCACGTCCGGCAAGGCGGCAATTTTCGAGGCCATGAGGCCGCATTCCTCTGCCCTGACCTGACCGCTGACTTCATGGCCAGAGAGCCAGATTTGCTCTTCACCAGCCTCATTTGTGCCGAATCTGACCTCCAGGTCGGCGGCGATCCGAGCCAATTCGGCCTCGGCAGCGTCACTTTGGCCTGATTCTGCAGCTGCCACGGCAACCAGTCGGTACAGGGCCCCGCTGTCCAGCAAGTGCCAGCCAAGCGCCGTCGCAACCTGGCGCGCGATCGTGCCTTTGCCGGAACCACTCGGGCCGTCTATCGCTATTACAGGAATACTGGCCGCAATCAGGCTCATGGCGCAGCACCGATGTCGTCGTCTGAGAAACTGTTGATGCCGACCCCCAGAGACCGCAAACACTGGACAAAGCCAGGAAAGGAGGTATCTACAGCTGCTGTGTCCTCGATGCGCACCGGCCATCCGGCCCTGGTTGCTGCCACGGCGAAAGACATTGCAACGCGATGGTCGCCATGACTCTTTACACTACCGCCCGAAATCACACCGCCATGGACCACGGCACCGTCCGGAGTTTCATCCACTTCTATTCCCAGCACCCGCAGGCCTTCCGCCATCGTTGCGATGCGGTCACTCTCTTTAACACGCAACTCACCGATTCCCGTAAAAGAGGTCTTGCCAGCTGCCATAGCAGCGGCGATGAAGAGTAACGGGAATTCGTCGATCGCCAGCGAAACTGTGGCCGGATCGACTTCAATGCCATGCAGCTCCGATGAGCGTACGACAATATCCGCAACGGGCTCCTCACCAAACAGCCGAACATTATCGAGACTGATGTCAGCGCCCATGTCCCGCAAGATGTCGATGACCCCGGTACGTGTTGGATTCACGCCCACGCCAACCAGCATGACCTCACAATCCGTGGCGATAATTGTCGCCAGAATGATGAATGCAGCCGAGGACAGGTCAGCCGGCACATTCACTTCAGTTCCCGTCAGTGATTGCCCGCCCGGCATGACAATCTGCGTCTCACCGCTTCTAATATCGACGCCCATGGTGCGCAACATGCGCTCTGTATGATCGCGCGTGGTTGCCGGCTCAATTACTGTTACCTCGCCGTCAGCGAAAAGCCCGGCAAGCAGAATCGCCGACTTCACTTGAGCGCTGGCGACGGGTAGCTGATAAGCAATTCCTGACAGTGTGCGATCCCCACTGATCAGCAATGGTGGCTTGCCATCTGATGAATCGATCTGAGCGCCCATCGAGGTTAATGGTTCGATGATGCGAGTCATCGGTCGCTGGCTAAGCGATGCATCGCCAATCAGTTCAGACGAGAATGACTGGCCGCTCAACAATCCGGCAAACAGGCGCATTGCCGTTCCGGAATTGCCCATGTCCATAGGTCCCGGTGGCGCCCGCAATCCATCACCACCTTCGATGCTCACCCGGGTATCGCCTGTTCGATCAATATGTACGCCCATCGATTTCAGAGCGGCCAAGGTTGCCAGGCAATCCTCGCCGGGCAAAAACCCGCTTATTTCAGTGAGCCCGTTAGCGATCCCGCCCAGAATCAGGGCGCGATGCGAAATCGATTTGTCACCGGGTATCGTAACTGCGCCGCTGGCTAGTGCGGAAGGTTCAACGACGTAGTGCATATATTCTCAGGACGAGCGGTGTGCCCGAATATTTCATGGGTGGACGAGGCTGTCGGTTTCTGTGCCGAGTGCAGCGCGTTCGATCGTGTGAGAGAAGTAGCAGGGACTACATGTCGAACAGGATCGAACGGGATGCGCCGGCACAGGAAGCGACAGGCCGGCAGGCGTTAACTGGAGCGTTTCGGCATAGCTCGATAAATGCTGACGTGATTGAATCATTTGACGCTATCCAATTTGAGAGCCGGCACCCATGAATTATTCGGGCTAGTTAACCGCTTTGGGGTAGGCGCCAATCAGGCGAAACAAGGAGCTGTTTTTCTCAAGTTCCGCTAATGCTTCTTTTAGAGGTGGCTCCTCGGCATGACCCTCGAGATCGATAAAAAACACGTAGTTCCAGTTTTTGCGGCGTGAAGGACGTGACTCAATGCGCGTCATGCTCACACCGTTAGCCGCAAAAGGTTGCAAGAGCGTATGCAGAATGCCAGCACCGCCTGTACCTGACGTTGAAACAAGAATGGTGGTTTTGTCTTCGCCGCTCGCGGTCAGCAAATTCCGACCGATGACCAGAAACCGCGTTGAATTGTCGGAGCGATCTTCGATGTTGTTGACCATTATTTCGAGGCCATACACCTCGGCCGCCGCATCCCCACCGATTGCGGCAGTGCCCGCCTCGTCCCGCGCGCGTCTCGCGCCGGTCGCGTTGCTGGCAACACCGATTAATTCGACATGTGGCAAATATTCCCGCAACCAACCACGACATTGTGCGAGTGATTGCTCGTGTGCACAGATACGCTCGATCGAATCCAGCCCCTTCATGCGACCGAGCAAGTGTTGTTCGATACGCATTTCAATTTCGCCGCCGATCTTTAGCGGCGAGGTCAGAAACATGTCCAGTGTGTGATTAACGGATCCCTCAGTAGAATTTTCGATTGGCACAACACCGAAATCGGCTGCACCGCTTTCGACTTCCTGGAAAACCTCGTCGATCGTGGAATACGGCAAGCCACGCACAGAATGACCGAAATGTTTGTACACCGCGGTTTGCGTGAACGTGCCCTCCGGACCGAGATAACCGACTTTCAACGGCTCCTGCTGAGCAAGACATGCCGACATGATTTCGCGAAAGAGACGTAACATTTCTTCGTCACGCAATGGGCCTTCATTTCTTTCGAGAACCGCGCGCAGCACTTCCGCTTCGCGCTCAGGACGATAATAGTCCACCGCTCCAGCCATCGGTCCTTTCGACACACCGACCGCCTGGGCAAACCGCGCGCGCTCATTAATCAGCGCCTGGATCTGGCAATCCACATCATCAATTCGCTTGCGCATTGCGGCAAGATCAATGGGTGATGCATCTTTTTTCGATTCTTTGGCCAATCCTTCACCTGTAATTAAGAGTTGTACTGCGATCTAAGATATCGGTTTACCGAGATTTCGCAATGCCAAAACGCCATCAATCTGACCTATCAACTCAACTGTTTCGTCCGGCACCGGTCCGTCAAGGTCGACGATCGTGT
>QNFK01000180.1 GCA_003645495.1 Gammaproteobacteria bacterium | reverse complement strand
TAGTTTGCCGGGATGCCACCCATGTTGTAGTGCACTGTAGGCAGGACTGGTATCGGCGCTTTGGTCACGTCAACGCCGGCAAATATTCTTGCTGACTCGGCAATACCGGGCAATCGCTCTTCAATAACTTCCGGACCAAGGTGCTCCAGGTGCAGGAATATGTGATCCTTATCCGGCCCCACACCACGCCCCTCATTGATCTCAATGGTCATCGAGCGACTGACCACGTCACGAGAAGCCAGGTCTTTGGCATTCGGCGCGTAGCGTTCCATGAAGCGCTCACCGTCAGCATTGGTCAGGTAACCGCCCTCACCGCGGACACCCTCTGTGATCAGCATGCCGGCGCCGTAGATGCCGGTCGGATGGAATTGTACAAACTCCATGTCCTGCACCGGGAGACCTGCACGCAACACCATGGCACTGCCATCGCCGGTACAGGTATGTGCGGAAGTGCAGGAGAAATAGCTGCGCCCGTAACCACCAGTCGCGAGGATTACTTTATGCGAACGAAAACGATGCAGCCTGCCCGTTGCCAGATCGATGGCCACGACACCACGACAAACGCCGTCCTCCATCATCAGATCAACAGCAAAATATTCGATATAAAACTCGGCGTCGTGCTTCAGTGATTGCTGATACAGCGTATGCAGCATCGCGTGCCCGGTCCTGTCGGCAGCCGCGCAGGTACGTTGTGCTGTTCCTTCGCCGTAGTGCGTGGTCATGCCACCGAATGGACGCTGGTAAATACGACCATCCTCGGTACGCGAGAATGGCACGCCGTATTGCTCGAGTTCGATCACAGCATCCGCTGCTTCCTTGCACATATATTCGATCGCGTCCTGATCACCCAGCCAGTCCGATCCCTTGACGGTGTCATACATGTGCCAGCGCCAGTCATCATCACCCATGTTGCCAAGCGCAGCACTGATACCGCCTTGCGCGGCCACGGTGTGGCTGCGGGTCGGAAATACTTTGGTTATACATGCCGTGCTGAAGCCACCTTCAGCCAGGCCGAAGGTCGCACGCAGACCTGCGCCACCAGCACCAATGACTACTACGTCATAACTGTGATCGATAAATTCGTAGTCGCTCACAGGGAACCACCCAGTGACACTTTGAGGATGGCGAGTACTGCGGCAATCGCGAGAAACGCATGCGCGAAACGGCTAATTAGCAGTGATACCACTTTTATTAGCGGCCCATGGACGTAGTCTTCAAGTACGACCTGCACACCCAGGTATGAGTGCCAGGCAATCGTCAAACAAAGTAACAACATCATTACGCCGGAGAACGGATGACCGAGCCAGGCACTCACTGTTGCATGCGTAAAATTATCGAGCTGCAGGAGCGAAATGAGAAACCAGAGACCAAGAATCAGAAGCGCTACCGCAGTAACACGCTGCGCCCACCAGTGCTCGGTACCATCGTTGGCGGATCCTGATCCGAGTACCCGACCCAGCGGAGAACGGAGACTCATAACAGGCCTCCCAGAACCAACCAGTAGCTACCTGTCAGTATGAAGGCTGCAGCAATGACCATCCAGGACGAGGCAGTCACCTGGCTTTTCTCGAAGCCACGGCCGGCATCCCAAAACAGGTGGCGGACACCGTTTGACAGGTGAAAGAAGAAAGAAAAACACCAACCCAATAACAAGAGCTGGCCAATTCCTGAACGCATCCAGCCACTAAGGGCTTCATAAGACGATGCGCCCAGTGCGATTGACTCCAGCCACACGACCAGGGCGATCAATCCTATCGACAACGCAACACCGGTCATGCGGTGCAGAATCGAGAGGGTCATCGATATTGGCCAACGGTAAACTGACAGATGCGGCGATAGTGGCCGGCCTTCGTTACTCATTTCCTGCCTTATAGTTATTGTTTATTTTGTGCGACAATTCGTTATCAAAAATCGATGCAGCGTCCGGCTTTCTCCCAATCCCCATAGCGGGTTGGGTCCGGCCCTTCCCGTCCACCAATTTCTTTTTCCCGGCCGGTCACGCCGGCTGCCTCTTCCGCGTTATCATCATTGTTAGGAATGGCCCGGGAATCGCTGGTTTTGGTGGTATTTGTGGTCTTGATTGTGTGCTCGGCCATCCGTGAAGTATGCCAGAGGTAGATTACGAGTTGTACAAGCTAATTACAGTGAGTGGCGCTGACGCTGCTGAATTCCTGCAGGGTCAGCTGACCCAGGACGTTACCTTGCTGGCCACGAAGCAAAGTGTGGCTGCGGCCTGTTGTAATCCGCAGGGTCGGGTTATCACGACATTGCGCCTGATTTCGCTGGGTGAGGCAATTGGGATGGTCCTTCCTGCGGAGATGGCAGAGCCGGTGGTTGCGCTTTTCAGCAAGTATCGAATGCGCTCTGCTGTGAATTTCGAACTATCCGGGGACGAATGGGAGGGCATTGCGATTGATCAGGTTGCAGACGCGGAGCTGTTGCAGTCCGCCGGGCTATTACCTGAAGTCAGCGGTACGTTAGTAAAAAATGGAATATTTGCCATTCGCCATGCATCAGGTGATCAGTTCGTCGAACTATTCGGTGCAACAATCGACCTGCAGAGCTTGCGCCCGGAGTTCAACGCTCCCCTTGAGCAAGATGCCTGGTATCGCGCATTAATTCGCGCCGGGGTGCCGACGATCAGTGATGAGAACAGCGAAAAATACACCCCACACATGCTGAACCTGGATCGGCTGGGCGCAATCAGTTTCGACAAAGGTTGTTATACCGGCCAGGAAGTCGTCGCCCGAACCGAACACCTGGGAAGCAGCAAGCGGCGATTGATGCGTTATCGATGTGCGGCGCAGTCGATCGGGATTGGCGACAGTCTTGAGGATGGGGACAGGCAGGTTGGGAAAGTGGTTAATGTTTCGGGTGAGGATTTGCTGGCGGTGACGCCTGTGGAATTACATGAGAAGGCGTTAATGCTCGACGGGCTGGCGGCGGAACCTGTGGGGTTGCCATATAAGCTGTAGGAGCCCGTGCCGAGAGAGATTTCAAACCAAAAATAACGGCAGTGTTTCTATCGGGGCGACGGGCGAGTTCGCTGTGGCCTGGGCGTGCTCGATGGGTGACTTCGTTTAAGTGGGTGTGGTGGGTTGATGTTTTGCAAACAATTAAGGGCATGTCTTCGACATGCCCTTAATTGTTTGTCGCCCGTCAGGACGGGCTCCTACGAACCTCTTCTACAGTTTTCGGCATACGGATATGCCTAAACGCGGTAATTTGTCAGTCGAACGTTTCCGGGCGCATATGCGGAAACAACAGCACATCGCGGATAGACGGCGAATCCGTAAACAACATCACCAGCCTGTCAATTCCCAGGCCAAGGCCGGCAGTCGGTGGCAAACCGTATTCCAGCGCACGAATGTAATCCGCATCATAGACCAGTGCTTCATCATCTCCCGCCGTGCGGTTCTCCGCCTGCCCGCGGAAGCGTTCTTCCTGGTCTTCGGGGTCATTCAGTTCTGAAAAGCCATTGGCGATTTCGCGTCCGCCAATGAACAGTTCGAATCGATCAGTAACGAAAGGGTCATCGTCATTCTTCCGCGACAGTGGAGAAACTTCGGTCGGGTAGCGTGTAATGAAAGTTGGTTCGTGTAAATTCGATTCGACCGTCTTTTCAAAAATCTCGATCTGCAACTTACCGGCAGCGTAATTATCTTCAATCCTGATGCCAAGTCCCGCGGCGAATTCGGCGAGGTAATTCCTGTCTCGAATCTTTTCCATATCAAAATCCGGATTATGTTTTGCGATTGACTCGGCAACCGTCATCCGGGCGAAAGGTTTGGAAAAATCGTATTCATAACCCTGGCAGATCACTGTCGACTCACCAAACAACGACTGCGACATCCCTTTCAACAAAGCCTCGATCATTACAATTAAATCTTCGTAGTCCGCGTACGCCCGATACAATTCGAGCATTGTAAATTCGGGGTTGTGCTGGGTCGAAACGCCTTCGTTACGAAAATTTCGATTTATCTCATACACGCGTTCGAAGCCGCCAACCGTCAGGCGTTTCAAATTCAGCTCCGGCGCCACACGCAGGAACAGCGACATGTCCAGCGCGTTATGGTGCGTCGTGAACGGTCGTGCAATTGCTCCACCAGGCGTCGTCTGCATCATTGGCGTCTCAACCTCCAGATAGTCCTGGGAATCGAGAAACGCGCGAATGTAGGTGACAATCTGTGAACGCATGCGGAAAACCGCGCGGCTGTCTTCGTTCATGATCAGGTCGACATAACGCTGGCGATAGCGCGTTTCCTGATCGGCAAGGCCGTGGAATTTATCCGGGAGCGGACGTAACGACTTGGTCAGGATTCGCACCTCGTCCGCCATAACAGTCAGCTCGCCGGTTTTGGTTTTGAACAAGCTGCCCGATGCGCCGAGAATATCGCCAACATCCCATTTCTTAAAATCCTGGTAGGCGCCTTCAGCCAGTCGATCACGTTCCAGCCGAACCTGTATCTGGCCGGTACGGTCCTGCAGTTTGATGAAACTTGCTTTGCCCATGACGCGTTTGACCATCATTCTGCCGGCCACGCGTACGTGAACATCCTCTGCACGAAGATGTTCGTCTTCGTGTTTGCCGTAACTCTGGTGTAACTCCTCGGCCAGCGCATTGCGGCGGAAATCATTTGGAAAAGCGTTGCCACTCTCGCGTAACACTGCAAGCTTGCTACGGCGCTCCGCGATCAAGGCATTTTCTTCGGTTCTGTCCTTCTTATCGGTCACCTGGTACTCCGTCAAGGTAGTATTAATGGGTTCAGAGCCACCCTGATGCTCCAAAACAAGGCGCAGTCTGCCGGAAATGGCGAGTCCTTTTCAAGGGCTGCAACGCCGGATTGGAGCATCAGGGCGGCTCCCTTCGGGCGAGTCGTGAAGTGGTCGTCCGCGTTGTTGCGCCTCTTGGCAAGGGCTCGCCATTACCGGCGAGACGCGCCTAGCGGTTTTTAATGCCCTCGGGTGCAACCACTTCACAACTCGCTGAACCCATTAATACTACCTTGACGGAGTACTAGAATCCCTGTTTGAGGCTTGCTTCGATGAAATTATCCAGCCCGCCATCGAGCACGGCCTGAGTGTTACCGGTTTCAACGCCGGTACGCAAATCTTTGATGCGACTTTGATCCAGAACGTAGGAGCGTATCTG
>QNFK01000179.1 GCA_003645495.1 Gammaproteobacteria bacterium | reverse complement strand
TAACAATCAGATTTCAAACTATCTTATCAAGCCGTACATACGACAAAAACGATACCAGTCGCATTGCCCGTGGTCGACCTCACCTTGTAACCACGTGATTCTTCGGTAGATAATCATCACGAGCTACATAGGCCCACTAGCACCTGAAGCTAGCGCGTCTACCAATTCCGCCACCTGGGCAGGTCTTAACCGCGTACAATTGCGATTCCCTACGGGTGGCGCACTGTACTCAAAGCACCTTGAGTCTGTCAATGTGCCACCTCATTTATACGGAGCAAACCAGTTTGACCAAGCGAAAGAAATCCACATCAGGACGTGGAAAACCCTACCAGCACCCTGTCCCTAAGCGTGCGGCAATCCTTACATGCCTGACAGATGCAGGCCGGCCTTTGAAGCCCGACGCCGTCATGAAAGCGTTTGATCTCAAGGGCCAGCGGACGCGCACGCTGTTGCTGGACCAGCTGCACAAGATGGTCAGAGCCGGGCAGATTATCGAAAACCGGCGTGGCGAGTTCTGTCTCATTGCGAAACTCGAGTTGATCGCCGGGACGGTGAGTGGACATGCGGATGGTTTCGGTTTTGTCGCTCGTGATGATGGCGCTGATGATGTCTATTTGTCCGCGCGCGAGATGCGCGCAATATTCGATGGTGATCGCGTCGCCATCAGGATCATTGGCGAGGACAGGCGCGGCCGTACTGAGGGCAAGCTCGTCGAGGTTCTTGAGCGTGGCCTGAGCGAAATTGCCGGTCAGTTTATCCGCGAGCGCGGTATCGGCGTCGTGATTCCGGACAACCCAAAAATCGCACATCGCATCCTCATTGCGAAAGGCGAGGCCGGGTCGGCCAAGCACGGGCAAATTGTCGTGGCGAAGATTCTCGACTTTCCTACTCATGTGGAGCAACCAACCGGAAAAATCGTCAAGGTTATTGGCGAGCCGGGCAAAAGGGGCGTAGCCACAGACATAGCAATTCACTCGCACGGCATTCCAACCGACTGGCCAAAGGCAGTTCGTGGACAGGCCAGGCAATTTGGTAAAGAGGTTCCCGCGGATGCAAAGAAAGGTCGCGCCGATTTACGCGACGTTAACCTCCTGACAATCGACGGCGCCGACGCGCGAGATTTCGATGATGCTGTTTTTTGCGAACCGGCGGGCGATGGTTATCGATTGCTGGTTGCGATCGCAGATGTATCGAATTACGTCGAGTATGGCTCACCGCTCGATAAGCAGGCAATCCGGCGTGGCACCTCGGTGTATTTTCCTGATCGGGTTGTGCCGATGTTGCCGGAAACGTTGTCGAATGGATTGTGTTCTCTGAATCCAAAAGTCGACCGGCTTTGCATGGTGTGCGAAATGCATGTCAGTGCAGAGGGAAAAGTCACGCGAGCGAAGTTTTTTGAAGGCGTTATGCGCTCTGCCGCACGACTGACATACAGCCAGGTTAGTGATTTTATTACTGGCGAATCGAATGAACAAATACCGAAGGCGGTGCAAAAGGATATTCAGAACCTGCATGCGGTTTACAAGTTATTCGCGAAGAATCGAAGCCAGCGTGGCGCCATCGAACTGGATATCCCGCAAACGCGGATCGAGATGGATGAGCATGGTGCTATTGCGCGTATCAGTGCTGTGCCACGCAACGATGCGCATCGACTGATCGAGGAATGCATGATTGCGGCGAATGTGCAGGCAGCGAAATTCCTGCGCAAGAATCGTATTTCGGCGTTGTATCGTGTACACGCGAAACCGAAACCTGAACGTTTCGAGGAGCTGCGTCTTTACCTTGTCAGTCTCGGGCTCAAGGTTCCGCATCCGGATCATGTGCAGCCAAAACAATTCAACAAGCTTCTTGAGCAGGTCAAAGACCGACCGGATAGCGCGGCAATTTCCATGGCAATGTTGCGCTCGCTGTCACATGCGGAATATACGCCAGTGAACGTGGGTCACTTCGGTCTTGCGCTGGATGCGTATGCACATTTCACATCACCAATTCGTCGCTACCCTGATTTGCTGGTACACAGGGCGATCAGTCACATTGTCCGCGGCGGCAAGGCCGGTGCTTATATCTACGACAAAAGCGAGATGGAACATCTTGGCAACATTTGCTCAGCGCATGAACGGCGTGCGGAAGAGGCGACGCGCGAAGTTGAGGCCTGGTTGAAGTGCCAGTACATGGAAGACAAAGTCGGTAATGAATATGAAGGCGTTGTGACGGGTGTTACAAACTTCGGTGTCTTCGTGCAACTGCCCGAGTTTCAGATCGACGGCCTGGTGCACGTAACCAGTCTGCAGAATGACTACTACAGGTTTGATGTGGGAAGCCAGTCATTGATCGGTGATCGCAGTGGTACGCGATATAGCCTCGGTGACAAACTTAGAATAGTTGTTTCACGTGTCGATCTGGACAGCAAGCGAATAGATTTCCAGCTTGTTGATCAGGGCAGGGCGACTAGTCCTGCAAAAAACAACAAGAAGAAACATAAAAGCAGCAGGAAGAAACGTAAAAGATGAGTAAAGCCAGATACGTTACCGGCCTGCGCGCTGTGGAGCAGCTGTTGTCGCAACCGGCGGCTGAAATCACCAGGTTGTATGCGGAATACCAGACGGCGAATCCACGGGTTGAGTCGATCATTGCCCAGGCGAATTCCAGGGGCATAGAAATTCAGGCTGCAAACCGGGCGAGATTGCAGCAGATAAGCGGCGAGACCAGGCATCAGGGTGTGGTAGCTGAAATCAGGCGCAGTCAGATCCTGGACGAGGGGGCTCTCAGGTCGCTGGTCGAGAAAAAACTGACCGATGGTGATGGCCAGCCGCTGCTATTGCTGGTGCTTGATGGCATACAGGATCCGCACAATCTTGGTGCTTGCCTGCGCACGGCGGATGCAGCAGGCGTTGACGCGGTTATCGTGCCGCGGCATGGCGCCGCCAGCCTGGGGCCAACAGTCAGCAAGGTAGCCGCTGGTGCGGCGGAGACTATGGCGTTTGCCTCAGTAGCCAACATAGGCAAAGTCCTTGCGTGGCTGGTTGAATACGGTGTCACTGCCGTTGGCACCAGCGATGCGGCCGATGGAACGATTTTTGACTGCGATTTAGTACGGCCGCTGGCGTTGGTGATGGGGCGCGAGCATTCCGGTCTGCGTAAGAATGTGGCCCGGCGCTGTGATGAGCTGGTTAGTTTGCCGATGCGGGGGGCGGTGTCCAGTTTGAATGTGTCGGTTGCTACCGGGATATGTCTGTATGAGGCGGTCAGGCAGAGACAACGTACTGATTAGCCTGGAATCGCCCGTCAGGACGGGCTCCTACAATTCTAATTAGCAACTGTAGGAGCCCGTCCTGACGGGCGATTCAGTCAATCACGGGCGAAGCGTTACGAAACCGCTGTTTTGCCCCTGTTTTTGCTTGCTTAGGGGCCCTTGCTTGGTTAGGATGCGCCTCCCCACTAAATAGTGGGGAAACCTTGCTTCACCGGGTAATCCGGGAAGCTGAAATCCGTAAGGGCGCTCTGAAATTAAGTGAGCGTAGCCGAAGCGATTCCAACCGAAAGGGAAGAAAATGAGACACTACGAGATCGTGTTTCTGGTTCATCCGGACCAGAGCGAGCAGGTTCCTGCCATGGTAGAACGCTACCAGAGCATGGTGACCGAATCAGGCGGCACAGTTCACCGCAATGAAGACTGGGGTCGGCGTCAGCTGGCACACCCAATAAACAAAGCCCACAAAGCGCACTATGTTTTGCTAAACGTCGAGTGCGATCATGGCATCGTTGCCGAGATTACGAGCGCGTTCAAATTTAATGACGCGGTACTCAGACATCTCGTCATCAACCGTAAGGCTGCGATCACTGAGGCTTCTCACATGGCAATTGCTGTGGAAGAAGAGAAAGACAGAGAGCGCGAGTCACAAAAACGGCGTGACGCAAAAGCTGCTGCTGAAGCGGCTGAGCTGGTACGGGCTGAAGCCAAAGCTGCTGCGGAAGCCAAAGCCAAAGAAGCTGCTGCTGAAGCGACTGATAGCAGTGAAGAAGCTCCTGCGGAAGAGGCAGCAGCGGCAAGCAGTAAAGAAGCTCCGGCAGAAGAGCCGGCAGCGGAAAGCAGCGAAGAAGCTCCTGCAGAAGAGCCGGTAGCAGAAAGCAGCGAAGAAGCTCCTGCAGAAGAGGCGGTAGCGGAAAGCAGTGAAGAAGCTCCTGCAGAAGAGCCGGTAGCGGAAAGCAGCGAAGAAGCTCCTGCAGAAGAGCCGGTAGCGGAAAGCAGCGAAGAAGCTCCTGCAAAAGAGCCGGCTGAGGAAAGCAGCGAAGAAGTTGCTGCGACAGAGCCGGAAGCGGAAAAAGTTGAAGACGACGCCGAAGCAGAAGCAGCCGACAAGACGGCCGCTGAAGCCAAAAGCGCCTGACGGAGAAGTAGACAATGAGTAGATATTCACGCAGACGGAAATACTGTCGCTTCACCGCCGAGGGAATTGAAGAGATCGATTACAAGGATCTCACGTTGCTCAAGGCGTACGTAACTGAGACCGGCAAGATTGTGCCGAGCCGAATTACTGGTACGAAAGCGCATTACCAGAGACAACTGTCGAGCGCGGTCAAACGTGCCCGGTTCCTGGCATTGCTGCCGTACACGGATCGGCACTGATCAGAACGTATCCGGGACCAGGCGCGTGCAACCAATAGCTGCATGGCTGGTTGCCCGACCGCAGAACGGCGTTCTGGGGTTGGCGGGGACTTTACTGCTGCCCCTGGCACCGATCGTTAGTGGCCTGGTGATGGTGCATCTCGTGTTTAGGCACGGGTTGCGAACGTCGGTATTGCAAGGCCTGGTCGCAGCGGCAGTATTGTCGACGGTAGCGCTCATCATGGGTGCACCGATCGGGCAGATTCTGCTTAATGCGGCCAGTACCTGGTTGCCAGGCATGCTGCTGGCGGGATTGATACGCAGCCAACGTTCACTGACCTTGGCTTTGCAGGTTTCAGTCATCGTCGCGATCGTCGTGACACTGGCATTTTTTGTCATTCTGGGAGACCCGGCGGTCTACTGGAATGAGGTAATAACAGCACTGGCGAAGCTGTTTGAGGAAAACGGGCTGCAGGAGCAGGCGAGCCTGCTGACTTCCCGGCAAGAAGTCATCGTTCCGCAAATGACGATGATTTTCGTGTTCCTCAGCTGGTCGCTTTATGTGTTGGT
>QNFK01000178.1 GCA_003645495.1 Gammaproteobacteria bacterium | reverse complement strand
TGGCCGGATATTTCAGATTATGGTGGATGGGTCTCGTTCAGGAATCGCCGTAGCAAAGATTAGCTGTAGTAGATCAGACTTGATCGTACAGACGCTGTAAGGCAATACCTGAACTAAGCGGCCGGATAGCACCAACATCATTGCGAGCCCGAAAAAACAGACGTCATTGCGAGGAGCGAAGCGACGCGGCAACCTCTATCAGGTTGCAGTAGTGCTGAACGAAGCCGCGCGATAACGTCGGGAGGTTGCCACGCCCTCCGGGCTCGCAATGACGTCTGTTCTTTTAGGTAGCGCCTTACCGCTCCGGGGGTGCCGCGGCGCGTGAGCCTATTGTTTGGCCGCCAGGTTTTGGTGGCTTTCCATCCAGGCGTTGGCCAGGTCATCGCCCGCTGCAATCTCTTCTGCTGACATGTGGCCGGCGAGATCCTCGAGTTTGTACCCGGCATTTGAATCACCCAGATTGGCTGCGATAGCGAACCATTTACGCGCTTGTGCTACGTCTTTGTCTGCCCCGAATCCATCCCTGTACATCTTGGCCAGACTGACCTGCGCCTGTGTAATGCCCTGATCCGCTGCGAGCGTGTACCATTTGAGCGCCATCTCGTTACTCTGCGGTACTCCCCAGCCATTTGCATGCATCACTGCGAGATTGGATTGCGCTTCGGCATGGCCCTGATCGGCCGCCAGCCCATACCATTTGAGGGCCAGTTCGTCATTCATGTCCACGCCAAATCCATTCGCGTAAAGCAGGCCCATCCCGAACTGGCCATCCACCTGGCCGGCCTCAGCAAGTGGTTGCCACTCGGTCATGGCTGTTTGGTAGTCGCCAGAGAAGTAGGCGTCCTGGCCTTTGGCAAAGTCTTCGCTCCAGCTGGTTGCTGAAAGTATCAACGCGAAGGCGATGAGCGTTACGACTTGAAAAATGCGCATGTATTTAACCCTCCCAATCCGGCGATCCGTTCACCACCGGAGGCTAACTATTGTTATTTTGCAACATATCCGTACGCATATCTATTCGTGAGATGTACTTAGGCCGGTATGAGCGTTGTTCCGGCAGGTTATGCGGCAGGCTTACTGTCATAATGCAGCTCGCCTGAGTTGCTGGCACCTTGTGGTGTCAGGCCGTGTTCCCCGGTGGAGTGCTGGAGCCACGAATCACCAGTTCAGGGTCCAGGCGGATGGTCGTTTTCCGGCTCCCGCTGTCACGAATTTCATCCAGTAACAAAGTGGCGGCTCTGACACCCAGTTCATCAAGCGGGATATGCAGGGACGTCAGCGATGGCGAGAGCCTGTCGACAAAGGGCATATCGTTGAATCCGGTCACTGATACATCTGCAGGGCACGACAGCCCGTGTTCATTCAGTGCATCGAAACAACCCAGCGCCAGCAGATCATTGGCGGCAACCACCGCGGTAAATGGTCTGTTCTGTTCGAGGATGCCTGACATACCGGTGTAACCTGCCGCCTCTGTGAAGGCGTCACAAATTGCACACAATCCCGCTTCCATTTCGAATTGACCATCTTCGGCCATCGTTTGGAATGCCTGGTAACGATCCCGTCCTGTAGAAGTATCGAGCGGTCCGCCAAGAAAAGCGATCTTGCGGTGGCCCAGCTCCAGCAGGTGCGATACGGCGAGCTGTATGCCCAGTTCGTCGTTATTGATGATTTCGGTGACATCGTGGGAGTCGGTCGTGCGATTGACCAGCACTACCGGCATTTGCTCGGCCACACAGTCTCTGACAACCGGATCCTCAAGGTGGGCCGTGGCCAGAATGAGGCCGTCAATATGTCGTGACTTCATCGAGTCGAAAATGGCTCGTTCGCCTTTCTGGCTGTTATCCGAGTCGGCGAGGATGGCGATATAACCTGCGGCGCTCAATGTTCGTTCTATGCCGCGGACTATGGGAGGAAACATCGGGTTGGTGAGGTCAGGAATGATCACGCCAATTGTGTAGGATCTGCCGGTACGCAAGCCGGAGGCGAGCGGGCTTCGTTCGTAGCCCATATCGCTGGCAATTTGCAGGATTCGCTCGGTGACCGATTTCGACACCATTGCACGGGTTGCAGGGTTCATCACCCTTGAAACCGTTGAGGGGTGTACCTCCGCACGGGCCGCAACATCCTTGATATTGTTTTTACGTTTCGCCATCTACTCTAGAGTATGTCAATTATCAGTTTCAATTCCATGACAACGAATGTCGCCAGGAGGATGCGATTGAAAATCGTGACCGATATCTTGTGCGACATGCTGATACCAACTCGCGTAAAAACCAGTGCAGGAACCAGTGCCAAAAGACTCAACTGAACCCGCCCGGGCGTTAACAACTGCAAATTTGCCATGGCACCGGACTGTGCGAGAGTGAATATCAGGAACGTAAACGCCACCGCGAACGCATAGGGCGCCCGCACCAGGCCACATGCGTGATAATAGGGGGCGACAACCTGGGCAGAAATGCCCGTTGCACCCTGAATCGTACCGGCGGCCAGCCCCAGTGGGTATCCAGCGATTTTATTGGCGCCAAAAAAGCCCAGGCCACCCCGATTGAAAAAATACTGCAGGAGGTACAGGCCAAGCCAGATTGCCAGCAATAACTTGAGGGTCTGATCGCTGAAAAGTACTAACAACCCGGTCCCCAGCAAGCCACCGACAAAACCCGCGGTGAGAAAGGGCAGGTGATCACGCAATAAATTTCGATGCTGCCAATGGTTCACCACGAGCCACAGGTTCGAGCCGATACTCGGGAAAATCATGAGTACGACGGCTTCCTCG
The DNA here is from genome assembly GCA_003645495.1 of Gammaproteobacteria bacterium. Classification (GTDB taxonomy): domain Bacteria; phylum Pseudomonadota; class Gammaproteobacteria; order Steroidobacterales; family Woeseiaceae; genus SZUA-117. The sequence goes on along the minus strand of QNFK01000178.1, from coordinate 2,425 downwards.
ACCGACGTAATCATCGCGAGAGCCGGTACGGCGAACAAAGGCAGACCCAGTCCGGTCATGCCTTTGAGCAAGGCGCCCAGCGAAATTGCCGCCAGAACTGCGAGCAACATTCCGCTGCCGATAGATGTCAGGTCCAGAACAGGATTCGCTCAACGCCAGGTTTCAGGATGTTTTTCTGCATTTGTCCGCAATTTATTCGTTTTGTCAGGTGGTGGGGCATCGATTCGGATGTTGGGCTTGCGTGTGCGTCGATTCCTTTTATAATGATCCTGCAAACGATTGCACCAGCTTACTACAACGACCTCAAACATCAAAAACATGAATGAAACGGCAACAGTTGCGACCAACGGCAAGAAACTCAAGATTGGCTGGATCGGTACTGGCCGCATGGGTTTCGCGATGGCCAGGCGCTTGCTTCAGTCAGGCTGCGAGGTTGCGGTCTACAACCGGACACGCTCAAAAGCTGAGCCACTTTCTGAGTGGGGGGGGAGTACTGTTGATCGGCCGGCCGACCTTGCACATTGCGATATCGTTTTCACAATGGTATCCGGGCCGGCCGATCTGCAGGCAGTAATCTGTGGTGCTGAGGGGCTTTTAAGTGCTGCCGAAACACCGCGATTGGTCGTCGACTGTTCCAGCGTTTCAGCAGCAGGATCGGAGGTGGTACGCGATGCCCTTGCAGACAAGGGCGCAGCAATGCTCTCGGCGCCGGTCAGTGGCAATGCAAAAGTTGTGTCTGCCGGAAAGTTGACGTTGGTGGCATCGGGCCCGGTGTCTGCATTCGTTATTGCTGAGCCGTATCTCGCCGCACTGGGCACGGGAGTCACTTATGTTGGTGAAGGTGAGCTCGCGCGCATGGTCAAGATCTGTCACAACGTGTTGTTGGGCGTTGTCACACAATGCATGGCGGAAATTACGGTGCTGGCAGAGAAAGGTGGAGTACCCCGGCATGCGTTGCTTGAGTTCATTAATAACAGCGTTATGGGCTCAATGTTCTCACGCTACAAAAGCCCGGCATTTGTCAATCTTGACTGGACACCCACGTTTACGCCCGTCTTACTGCGCAAAGACCTCGATCTCGGCCTGGCTGCCGGAGAAGAACTTGGCGTGCCAATGGCTGTGACCCAAACGACACGGGACCTGGTGGAACAAGTCATAAATGCAGGCCAGACGGATTGTGATTTTGGCATCTTGCTGGAGCAACAGGCAGAAGCTTCGGGTTTGCAGTTGCAGCCGGAAAACGTCGATGTTGATGATGGATTAAAGTAGGTCCTTTCGGTTAGCCATGCACACTGAGGCAATTCTTAAATGAAACGCAGACAGTTCATCAAACACTCCGCTTCAGTGGCAGGCCTCTCGTTCGTTGGTTGTGGTTTGGGTGCTATGTCCGTAGCGGCAGATGAATCGCATGACGGTCAGCGACGTCAGGTCATGGTTAATGGCAAACGCATGCTGACCGTAGATATTCACTGTCACAGTTATGTGCACGATGTGTGGCCATTGATTGAAGAATACGACGACCTGGGTTATCTGCGATCGGTTGTTGATAACGAGCATTTGCGCAAGAAGATTGACCTTAACAATGTCGATTTCCGGCTGCAGCAAATGGATCAGCAAGGAATCGATGTGCAGGCTGTCAGTCTGCATGTTGGCCAGTATCATCATTGGGCGGATCGTGACCTGGCGGCGAAAATTGTCAGCATTCAAAATGAAAAAATAGCTGAATTGTGTAGCCAGCATCCGGATCGTTTCGTTGGGCTTGGAGCGGTCGCATTACAGCACCCTGACCTCGCCGTGCAGCAAATGCGCCATGCGATCAGCGAATCGAACATGCGCGGATTCATGATTACCGCCTCGATTGAGGGCGAAGAGCTGGCCAGTCCGCGGTTTCACCCGTTTTGGGCCGCAGCCGAAGAGCTCGGCACTGTTATTTTTATTCACCCGCGAAATTTTCCGGCTGGTCAGTCACGCCTTGGCGGAAACGGGCGACTGGACAATGTAATCGGTAATCCTTTGGAAACGACTGTGGCACTGTCGCACCTTATTTTCGAAGGGACCCTGGACCGTTTTCCAGGCGTGAAAATTTGTGCTGCACATGGCGGTGGCTACTTGCCTTCCTACATCGGGCGCTCAGATCACTGTGCCAGCAATACACCGCAGTTTTGCGAAGCGGTCGGAAAGTTGCCGAGCGAGTATCTCAAACAGCTGTATTTCGATTCCCTGATATATACAACCGAGAATCTGCAACACCTGATCAATACGGTTGGTGCAGAGCAGGTTGTTATTGGCACGGATTTTCCGTTCGGGATGGGCGTTAGTGATGCTGACGATCACGTATTGTCAGTATCCGGCCTCACTGCGGCACAACAGGAAGCCATACTGGGTGGCACGGCAGCAAGATTATTGGGCATTGGCTAGCGGGGCG
>QNFK01000177.1 GCA_003645495.1 Gammaproteobacteria bacterium | reverse complement strand
TCCGATATCTGGTTGATCAGGTCAGTATCGTATACGATGGCGCCGTTTCTGGTTTTCTCGACAGCGTCGTTCAAGGCCGTACATTCCGTTTTGACATTGCCTCAGTTTCCGGTTTGCAAAGATGTTTAAGCAATCGCCACCCGACAGTATTTGTGTCATTCGTCTTTCGGCGATTGGCGATACGTGTCATGCACTTGCCGTCATTCGCGCGATTCAGGACGCCTGGCCTGACACGCGAATCACCTGGATTATCGGCAAAACAGAAGCTGGACTGATGGCCGATATTCCTGGCATCGAGTTTATCATTTTCGATAAGAGCAAAGGTCGTGCTGCCTATGCGGACGTTCGCGAAGTGCTCAACGACCGCAGGTTCGATGTCGCACTGTGCTTGCATGCGTCGATGCGCGCCAACTGGCTGTGCCGCATGATCAATACGCCAATACGACTTGGCTATGATTTCTCACGTGCCCGCGACTTTCAATGGTTATTCACCAACCGGCGCATCGAGGCCGGTGAGAAAGAGCACGTGCTTGAGGCGATGATGGGTTTTGCGCGTGCGCTGGGTATACCCGGAGGGAAACCACACTGGGATATTCCACTATCCCCTGCCCAGACCGATTTCGTAACCCAGTACCACATTGGCGCTCAGCCGCTGCTGCTTATCAGCCCCTGCAGCAGCCAGCGGGCGCGAAATTTCCGCAACTGGAGCGCAGAAAATTACGCGGCGGCCGCGAACCACGCACAACAAAAATACAACTGCAAAGTAATCCTGACCGGTGGCAGATCAGCACTGGAAGTCGAGTATGGAAAAAATATCAGCAAGCTTTGTGGTCCGGACCTGGTCAACCTGATCGGCAAAACCAACCTGAAACAACTCCTGGCCTTGCTCGAGGCCGCTGACGTACTGATATGCCCTGATTCGGGGCCCGCGCATATGGCAACAACCGTCGGTACTCCCGTTATAGGACTATATGCAACCTCAAACCCGGAGCGTAGCGGTCCTTATCTAAGTCGGGCGATAACCGTGAACGCCTATCCCGATGCAGTGGGGCGATTCCTTGGCAAGACAGTTGCCCAGGTTCGCTGGGGGCAGCGCGTACGCGATCCCGGGGCAATGGACCTGATACGGCTGGCCAGCGTCAAGCAGAGCATCGATGAAGTGCTTGGTGGGAAATCAGCCAGTTTGTGATATTTTTCTGAATTTAAAGTGTTTTAGAAGAATTTAGCTGCATAATCCTGCGAACTGATTGCACTGAGGTGCTCTCAGATGATCCTGCCTCGAATAGAGTCACCCGGAAACGCGCTCAGAATTGACTGTAATTCGAATTTTTCTCCGATTTCAGGACTTTTGCTGATTTTCGCTACCAGATCAGAGTATTTTGCAGAGTTTCGCGAATATCTTTTTTTTAATTTTTTCTTGATAAAAATGAGCGATTTTTCCACTAAATGTCACTTTTATTGAAATTAAGAGACATTCCCTGACTTTAATTGATTTAATCCGATTTTTTTCAGAATTTAGCTGCGAGGCTCTCCGAGGTGATACTCAGCCCCACAATAAGGACAAATCGCCTCGCCGGTTTCTTTGATCGGCAGGTACACCCGCGGATGCGAATTCCACAGGTACATCCCTGGCATCGGGCATGACAGCGGCAGGGCCTCAGGTGCTACCTCGTACTTGTGTTGTGCATTAGCCGGTATCAGATTCTGATCGACTGTTCCTGTTCTCTCTGCCACGTAGTTCACCTATAAGCCTCATTCAGCCAAAGATTATAACAATGCGCATCCCGGTCGCGACACCAGGTTGTGATAATCGAGACTTGACCCGACAGATATTGCGCAGTGACCGGGAGACAGAAATTTCGAGCAACGTGAATAACGACGATTGATCGTTATCGTAACGGCCGCTTTCGACCCAAGGCGGCAATTAAAACACTGCACAAGAATACCGACATTCCGGCAAGGTCGTGATCTTGAACTCAATTGTTTCTCTATACTTTAGTCTGTGGCGTAAAGCACTGCCATGGTTCGGCAGACCGCGCAATTATCCTTCAGTCAGTAGACGACACTATGAAATTGCAAAGATGCCCCCTGCCAGAGTACGGCAGTGCTCGAAGATAATATCGAGACCCTTCACGGCCGGCAGCTCATAAGCGAATTTCGACCGTAATTTTGGCAATCTCCAGGTTAGCAGGTACGCTGGTTGGCAAGAGTGGACACAAAGAAGCCAGCCCTTGTCTTTATTCGACGAACTCAAACGACGCAAGGTATTCCGGGTAGCCATCGCCTACATCATTGGGGCATGGCTCATTGCTCAGGTGGCGGATCTTGTTGCAGACACTTATCTTGCACCGGCCTGGGTGATGCAGACAATCGTCACCCTCTTGATCGCAGGCCTCCCCATTTCGCTCATTTTATCCTGGGCGTTCGATCTGACCCCTGCAGGGATCATTCGGGCGCAAAACGACGATACGAATCTACCCGCACTTAGCAACACGCAAACTTTTAGTCTCCTTGGCGGAATGTTCGCCGTGGTGGCCGTGATTCTCTATCTGATATGGCCGCAGACATCGCCTCCTCCTCCCATGGCCGCCGGAAATTCGATCGCCGTTCTGCCGTTCGTGAACTTAAGCTCCGACTCCGAGCAGGACTATTTTTCCGATGGCCTGGCGGAAACCTTGCTGCATCGGCTGGCGCAGATCAAAGACCTGAGGGTGGCGGCACGCACCAGTTCCTTCAAGTTCAAGGGTCGGAACGAAGACGTGCGTGACATAGCCCGGCAACTGGGCGTGGCAACTGTGCTTGAGGGCAGCGTGCAACGCCAGGGCGATCGCGTACGCATCACTGCGCAGTTAATCGACGGCGGCGACGGCTCGCATATCTGGTCGCGGGAGTTTAATGACACGCTGGATGACATCTTCCGGGTGCAGGATGAAATCGCCCAAAACGTGGCCGGCGCCTTGCAGACGACGTTAGGTAACGCGGTCACTGCGGGAACTGATCTTGGTGGCACCGACAATGTGGCGGCTTACGAGACCTATTTAAAAGGTGTTGCAAATAGCAAGCGTGGCACGCCCGAAGCGGCGAGCCAGGCTATTGCCCAGCTGGAGCTGGCGGTAGGACTCGATCCCGACTATGCCCGAGCCTGGGTGGCCTTGTCGCAGGCCTATGTTTCGCTGATCCCACTGGGCACGGCTTCCTCGCCACAGATCATGACCCCCGCAATGAACGCGGCTGAAAAGGCGGTAGCTCTTGCACCGAATCTTCCCGAGGCGCACCTGGCGCTGGCGGATGTGCTGCCCTCAGGTAGTGGAACTACCGGGGGCGCTGCGGCGGCCATTGAAAAAGCCGCCGAACTAGGCTCCAGCAATGCCGAAAGCCTGGCGGCGCTCGGCCGGTTGCGGTTCGGACAGGGCTTGCTACGTGACGCATTGCGTCTTACCGAACGAGCCGTCCTGATCAACCCTCTGGACCCCTTTCTGCAATTGGACCTCGCCCGTACCAAGCTAAGTGTGGGGCTCGAAGACGAAGCGCTAGCCCTGCTTGCGAGTCTCGCTGAAACAAACCCTGGAAACCTCAAGCTGCTCATAAGATCCAACTTAATACTATATAAGAATCAGCAATTTGCCGAGGCGGCACGGATATTACACCCAGTTTTGGAATCCAATCCAGGCGTGTTGATCAGTATGTTCGCACTGTCGGACATCCACTTAAGTGCGGGCGATATCGAGCAGGCAGATGAGTACCTGCGGCGGGCGGAAGCGATTTCGCCGAACCGGGCCTGGGATAACCGGGCACGATTTTGCCTGCTGAGCGGCGATCTTCAATGTTACATCGAAAATACTGAGCGCTTTCTGCAGGTTCAAAAAGACGGCGGGTTATCGAGTTATGACTTCCTCGAAGGCGAGCTGCGTCTTTACGAGGGTGACTATCAGCGCGCAATAGAATTACTGCAGCCTCGCGTCGGAGATACTGATCGAATCACAGTATTTGATATCGTTGATTCCAAACTCGAACTATACCTGGCGGCCGCCTACGACAAGCTCGGTGACACCCACAACCGCGATGCTTTGCTGAACCAGACCGAGCAGGGGATTCGCGAGTCGCTGGCCAATGGTTTGTGGATCCGCTTTGCACTGTATGACCTGCTACAGGTAGCGGCAATCCGTGGCGATGCGCAGCTCGCCAGCGAAAACCTGGCCGCAGCCATCGACGCCAATTTCGCGCCGCGCTCTGGCGAGCTTGAGCACTATGTTTTATATGACAGCGTTCGTGAGCACCCGGATTTTCAGGCCCAGCTGACTCGTGTCAAGGCCCGTGAGGCCGAGATCAGGGCGCAGTTGACGGCGGAAAAACTTTGACTGGATTTTTGCTTGTTGAAAAATTTGCGGCAAGGGCAATGCACTGCTTGTGCCGTGCGTCCGCCTGACACCCACATCGGAGTGAATTTGCATGGTCGTTTTTGGCCTATTCTGTTGAAAGGGGAAATCGGTGCCGGTTGAAATGCAAAGATGCCCCCTGCCAGAGTACGACAGTTCTCAAAGATGATATCGAGACTCTTTACGGCCTGCAGCTCATAATCAATTTTCGACGGTTATTTTGGTATTGGCCGAGCTAGCAGGTAGGCTTGTTGCAATAGTGGACACAAAGAAGCCGGCACTTGTCTTTATTCGACGAACTCAAACGACGCAAGGTATTCCGGGTAGCTATTGCTTACGTCATTGGGGCGTGGGTGTTCGTCCAGGCAGCGGATCTTGTTGCCGACAACTTCAATGCTCCGGATCGGGTGATGCAAATGATCATCACCCTGCTGGTCGTGGGACTGCCTGTATCTCTGGTCCTGGCCTGGGTGTTCGATCTGACACCTGACGGGGTCATTCGAACTCAAAACGACGATACGAATCTGCCGGCGCTGAGCAACGCGCTCACCTATAGTCTCCTTGGCGGAATGTTTGCCGTGGTGGCCGTGATTCTCTACCTGATATGGCCGCAAACATCGCCCCCCCCTCCCACGGCCTTCGACAATTCGATTGCCGTTCTGCCATTTGCGAACGCCAGCGCAGCCGAAGAAGACGCGGAGTTTTTTGCTGTTGGTATGCACGACGAACTATTGACGCGGCTGGCGGATATTACGGCGCTTAAGGTTATTTCCCGTACCTCGGTAATGGAATATCGCGACACGACCAAAAATATGCGACAGATTGGTGAAGAGTTGGGCGTC
>QNFK01000176.1 GCA_003645495.1 Gammaproteobacteria bacterium | reverse complement strand
GCGTCAATCTATCTTCTTGACGCTGCGCCAATCTGTCTATCGGTCCTTTGGTTCGTATATCTTTCTGTTGGCTTTGTTTCTTTGCCGTTCTACCTGTCTCTGCTATCGCCCGTCGGGACGGGCTCCTACGATGCTTTGCTACGATTTTCGTAAGTGCCTTCGTTTTGGGCGGTTCGAAAATCTTTCTGTTGGCTTTTTTGCTTTGCCGTTCTGCCGGTCTCTGCTTTCGCGGCGTCTTAACTTTTATACTCTTTCTGCATGCTGGCAGTAAGCACGATAGTTGAGACAGCCGCTCCTACGATGCTTTGCTACAATTTTCGTCAATGCAATTTTCTTGGGTGCTTGCGGTCATCTTTTTAGTAAGCACCCTTTTCTGCGAATTCTTCGCAGAGTGTTTTCAGGCTTGCCTGAATTTCTTCGCTGAAGTCGCCGGTTTTGTTGATCTCGTCCATGAGGTCGGCGCTGTTGGCGCGTGCGTAATCATGCAGGGCCTCTTCATAATCACCGACTTTGGCGACTTCGACGCCGTCGATAAAGCCTTCGTTGACTGCGTATAGCGACAGCGCCATATCTGCAACAGACAATGGTGAGTATTGCTTCTGTTTCATCAGTTCTGTGACGCGCTCGCCGCGTTCGAGCTGGTTGCGGGTTATTTCGTCGAGATCGGACGCGAACTGCGCGAAAGCTGCCAGCTCACGATATTGCGCCAACGCCAGGCGGATACCGCCACCGAGTTTCTTGATGATCTTGGTCTGTGCTGCGCCACCAACACGCGATACTGACAGGCCGGCGTTAATTGCAGGTCGAATACCAGCATTGAACAGATCAGTCTCAAGGAAAATCTGTCCGTCTGTAATTGAAATAACGTTGGTCGGTACAAACGCGGAGACGTCACCAGCCTGAGTTTCAATAATCGGCAGTGCCGTCAGTGAGCCGGTTTTGCCTTTTACTTTTCCGCCGGTAATGTTTTCGATGTGCTCCGCGTTCACGCGTGAAGCGCGCTCGAGCAATCGGGAGTGAAGATAGAAAACGTCACCCGGATAAGCTTCTCGACCCGGCGGACGTCTTAGCAGCAGTGATACCTGGCGGTATGCCCACGCCTGCTTGGTCAGATCATCAAAGATAATGAGCGCATCTTCGCCCTTGTCGAGAAAGTACTCGCCCATAGATGTGCCGGAGTACGGTGCAATATATTGCATGGCAGCACTCTCAGCAGCAGAAGCAGCAACCACGATGGTGTGTTCCATCGCGCCCGTTTCTTCGAGTTTTCGCACTACAGAGGCAACCGAAGAAGCCTTTTGGCCGATGGCGACGTAAATACACTTAATGCCCGTACCAACCTGGTTGATGATCGTATCGATCGCGACCGCGGTCTTGCCGGTTTGTCGATCGCCGATGATCAATTCACGCTGGCCGCGTCCGATCGGCACCATGGCGTCGATGGCTTTCAGTCCGGTTTGCACTGGCTGGTCGACTGATTTGCGCTCAATAACGCCCGGCGCGACTTTTTCAATCGGCGCGGTTTCTGTGGCATCAATCGGGCCCTTGCCGTCAATCGGCATGCCCAGCGCATCAACAACGCGACCGAGCATTGCCTCACCAACCGGTACCTCAAGAATACGGCCGGTGGTTTTAACCGTGTCGCCTTCCGAAATATGTTTGTAATCACCCAGGATGACCGCACCAACCGAATCCTGCTCGAGGTTCAGCGCCATGCCGTAAGTATTGCCTGGGAACTCGAGCATCTCGCCATAACGTGAGTCGCCCAACCCGTGGATGCGGACGATACCGTCGGTAACACCAATTACAGTGCCAACATCGCGGGCTTCCGCTGATGCCTCGAATTTCTCGATTCGCTCTTTAATCAGTTCGCTGATTTCAGAAGCTTTGAGTGCCATTTCGTTTTCCTCTTTAAGCGATCAGCGCGTTTGACAGGCCTTCAAGCCTGGTACGCAGTGATCCATCTATAACGACGTCGCCAGCGCGAATAACAGCGCCACCGATAAGGTTTTCATCAATTTCTGTTGACAGAGTCACATCCCGGCCCAGCCGCTCCTTCAGTGCGGCAGCAACAGATTTCTGTTGTTCGGCACTTAGCGGTGCTGCGGAGGTGACCGTAACGTCAACGGTGTTTTCGATTTCTGCTTTGAGCGCTTCGAAGTGCTCGGCAATTTCCGGCAATACTGCGACACGGCCGTATTCCAGCAACAGCTTCAGGAAATTGGTGCCATGCTCGTTGCCACCCGCCAGGATTGAGTTCTCGCCACCAACTTTCCCAAATACATCTGTCAGGAAAGCAAGCTTCTGCTCATTGTTTAGTGACGGGATACCCAGGAACTTTTCCGCCTGGCCATCCGCCAAAACGTCCTGCGCCAGGTTCAATGCTTCCGACCAGGCAGCGAGATCCTTTGCCTCGCTTGCCAACTCGAAAGCTGCCCGTGCATACGGTCGCGCAATTGTATTGTTGTCAGCCATATACCTATCGCTCGCTTACAGCTCAGCCGCCAGCTTGCTAAGAATGTCTTCATGAGTTGTCGCGTCTATTTCGCGGCGCAAAATCTTTTCGGCACTGGCAACAGCAATTGCAGAAACCTGACCACGCAACTCTTCGCGTGCCCGATTGGTTTCCTGCTCAACGTCAGCGACTGCCGCAGCAACCTGGCGCTCGCGCTCTTTCGCGCCATCAGTTTTGCCTTCCGCAACAATTTCGCTGGCTCGTGCATGTGCCTGATCAAGGATTGTGGTTGCCTGTTTGCGTGCGTCGCCAACAATGTCTTCCGACTCTGCTTGCGCTTTGTCGAGACTCTGTTGTCCACGCTCCGCAGCGGCGAGACCGTCAGCAATTTGCGTCTGACGTTCCTCGATCGCGTTCATGATCGGCGGCCAGATGAACTTCATACAGAACCAGACGAACACGAGCATCGCGATCGACTGGCCTAGCAAAGTCATGTTTATGTCCATGGGGTCCTCCTAACACCGCTGTCGCGGCGACTTAACTTTTGTACTGTTTCTGCATACTGGCAGTAAGCATGACAGTAAAGACAGCCGCTCCTACGATGCATCGTCTTAGCTGCCCATTGCCTGTTGCAGCTGGCCGATGAACGGGTTGGCGAACGCGAAGTACAATGCGATACCGACACCAATCATCGCGACCGCATCAAGCAGTGCCACGACCAGGAACATTTTGGTCTGCAACATTGGCGCCAGTTCAGGCTGTCTTGCAGCTCCCTCGAGGAAGCGGCCACCCAACAGGCCCATGCCAATGCCAACGCCAAGTGCGCCAAGTCCAATCAAAAGCGCGACGGCGATCGCAGTGAATCCAATTACAGTTTCCATCAGTTTCTCCAGTTAAGGATGTAGTCCAAAATTAAAAAGTTAGTGCTCTTCCTGTGCCAAAGTGAGATAAACCACGGTCAGCATCATGAAAATAAATGCCTGTAGCGTCACGATCAGTACGTGAAATACCGCCCATGCAAAATGCAGCGGAAGCTGCCAAATGCCGAGCATTGCTATCAGGATGAAAATAAGTTCGCCGGCAAACATGTTGCCGAACAGCCGCAATGACAATGACAGGGGTTTTGCCAGCAGCGCGACTGTTTCAAGAATGAAGTTAAAGGCAATAATAAAAGGTGCGGCGATCAGCCCGGCGCCTTTCGTTGGCGGTGCGATTGGGTGCAGCGTGAGTTCTTTGACGAAGCCGAGAACGCCTTTGCTTTTCACGGTGTAAAAAATAACCAGGAAAAACACAGCTATCGACATACCGAAAGTAATGTTGACGTCGGTTGTCGGTACTACTTTCAGATACGGAATACCGATCATCAGGCCAACTTCCGGCAACCAGTCGACCGGGATCAAATCCATGAGATTCATGAAGAACACCCAGACGAAAATCGTCAGGGCCAAAGGAGCTATCAGTTTGCTCTTGCCGTGATAAGTATCTTTGACGCTGCTATCGATGAAATCGACCACGATTTCGACAAAGGCCTGCATCTTGCCTGGTGTTCCGGCAGAGGCCTTCTTCGCTGCACGGCCAAAAATCCAGATGAAAACGACGCCAAGCAGTACCGAGAAAAACATCGAGTCGACGTTGAGCGCCATTGGGTTGCCGGCGCAGTGGTTCCAGACCCATTCACCGTCCGCCCGGCACACCTGCAGGTTATGCAGGTGATGCGCAATGTAATCGCCGGACGTTAGAGTTTCGTGTCCGCTTTCAGCCGCCATTGTTCATTCTCTCTTTCACATTCATCTCTTTGTCACGCATCAGGAATCCTGAAAACGTCACCAGCTGAGCGCCAATAAAGCCCACAAACAAGGGCATTGCCGCCAGCGGTTTCACCAGCGTAAAGGCCATGACAAACATAATCACGGTCAACGCCAGCTTGCCCAGTTCCCCAATGTATGCCGCGTTTACCAAGGCACCTGCCCCGGGGTCACGGCGTGGTACTGCCAGTCGCAGTGCCAGAAAAGCATTTGGAATTACGCAGGTCATACCACCCAGCAAAGCTGAATAAGCTGCAACCTGTCCTTTGAAACCCCAAAAAAGCATGGCCAAAACCACGCTCAAACCCAGTTGTGCCAGTAGCACCTTCACCATGAGATTCATGCGTACGGCTGTGGATTGCTCCTCGGCCCTGGCCTTCATCTCTGGCTTTCCTCCGGCACTAAAAACGCCACGTCCATCGGTTAACCGGCGGTTGGTGGCGTTGTAATTACTTTCTGTCCAAGCGGGCCTGTGCTTAGCCCGCGCATTATAGTGATGCGGGTGGGTCAAGGCAACAGATGTGAACACTTCAAAACCCCTTCTTTTGCAGGGGTTTTATGGGGATAGACAGGGCTATTTCAACGGATATCCCGGGTCTTGTGCCGATTATTTGCCGCATTGCGACATACCGCACATTCCCCCGTGTTTCTGCCACGTATAAATGAGCCAGAGGCCCGGTTACGACAAGGATTGAGAGTCAGGAACTGCACCGGTCCAGGAGACAATATGTTAATGATCGTGAGTGAGTCGCTGGGCAAGACTCGACCATTGATCGACGTTGCGCGGGAGCTCAGCCTCAATCTCAGCTATTTTGCCAGCGCCGCAGCGCTTGCTCAGCTCATGGCCGGCCAGTCACGGCGCTTCGTGCTGCTCGCTGAGGAAGATGTCAGCAAGGAAATTTTAGCCAGCCTGGATGATGCGGCCGTGCATGCTCGCTTCGGCCTGATTATTTGCGCTGATCCCGAGGCTTTGCGGTCCAGTAATCGAGGAGACCGCCTCCACCG
>QNFK01000175.1 GCA_003645495.1 Gammaproteobacteria bacterium | reverse complement strand
GACCGAGCACGGTGGCTTCCTGCGTTACGATGATCTCGCAAGCCACAAATCCGAATGGATCGCTCCGGTCTCAACCAACTATCGTGGCTACGATGTCTTCGAACTGCCACCAAACGGCCAGGGCATTGCAGCATTGCAACTTTTGAATTTGCTCGAAGGCTACGACCTTAAAAGCATGGGTTATGGCAGCGCGGATTACATCCATACGTTGGTAGAGGCAAAAAAAGTTGTCTACGAGGATCGAGCAAAGTTCTATGCAGATCCGGATTTCTACGACGCACCTGTTGCGAAACTTATTTCAAAAGAATACGCGGATGAACGACGCAAACTTATCGATCCCGACAAAGCAGCAGCTACCTATCCGGCGGGCGACGCGATGCTGGAGACAGGCGACACTATATATATGACCGTTGCCGACAGCGATGGCAACATGATTTCTCTGATCCAGAGCAATTACGGTGGTATGGGTTCAGGTATGACACCGGGAGATCTCGGTTTCATGCTGCAAAATCGCGGCGCCTTGTTCAGCTTGCAGGAAGGACACGCCAACGTTTTCGAGCCGGGCAAACGACCGTTTCATACGATCATCCCGGCTTTTGTAATGAAGGATGGCAAGCCGTTCATGAGCTTCGGCGTAATGGGTGGCTCGATACAGCCGCAGGGCCATGTTGAAATACTCGTTAACGTCATCGACTTTGGTATGAACATCCAGGAAGCAGGGGATGCAGCACGGATTCGCCATACAGGATCATCACAACCCACCGACGAAGTCATGACCGATGGCGGCGTCGTGTATATGGAAAGCGGTATCGGCGAAGATGTCCGCGAACAACTCAGGAAAAAGGGCCACAATGTTGCGACAGACAGTATTGATTACGGCGGTTACCAGGCAATTCGCCGTGACAACGAGGAGGGCGTCTATTACGGAGCGTCCGAATCACGCAAGGACGGCCAGGCGGCCGGGTACTAATTAATGGTTCAGGATATCTACCTCACCGGTATTACGACGACCGGCACACCGCACATTGGTAATTACGTTGGTGCCATTCGGCCCGGCATTGCCGCGAGCAAGGACAAGTTAAAACAGAATTATTATTTTCTGGCTGACTATCATGCGCTCGCCAAGGCCGAAGACCCGGAACGTATCAACCGATCCACGCTGGAAATCGCGGCGGCGTGGCTGGCGCTTGGGCTGGATACGGACAATGCCGTGTTTTACCGGCAATCAGACATCGAGGAAATACCGCACCTTACCTGGATCCTCACCAGTTCCACGGCCAAGGGACTCATGAACCGTGCGCATTCATATAAAGCGGTCGTGCAGGCAAACGAGGAAAGCGGCAACAAGGATCCGGACAAAGGCATCATGATGGCGCTGTACAGCTATCCGATCCTTATGGCAGCGGACATCCTAATGTTCAAATCAACAAAGGTGCCGGTAGGACGAGATCAAAAACAACATGTCGAGATGACGCGCGACATCGCGCAGCGATTTAACCATCACTATGGCGACATCCTGGTAATGCCGGAGGCGGTTATCGACGACAATACGGCAGTGTTGTCAGGCCTGGACGGGCGCAAGATGAGCAAGAGCTACAACAATACAATTCCGCTTTTCGCAGATGAAAAGAAACTCCGCAAGCTCATCATGAAAATCAAATCCAACAGTCTTGAACCCGGCGAACCGAAAGACACAGAAGGATCAACGCTTTTCGAAATCTACAAAGCATTCGCCAGCGAAGATGAAGCAGCCGACATAGAAAAACGTTACGCCGATGGCATCGCCTGGGGCGAGATGAAGCAAGTCCTGTTCGAATACATCAATGAGCACATCAAACCGGCCAGAGCTGAATATCAACGGCTCATCGATGACCCTGCAGTGGTTGAGCAAGAGCTCCTGAAGGGAGCAGAGAAAGCCAGGGAGATTTCTGTGCCTTATCTCGAAGAGATTCGCTATGCGGTTGGTATTCGTAAACTGGTCTGAGGCAATGGATAAAATAAATCTCGCCGAAAAATTCAAAAAATTCGATGACCTGTGGTCACCAAAGCTGGTCGGCGAGTTAAACGAGAATTACATCAAGCTCGCCAAAGGTCAGGGTGAACTCGATTGGCACTCGCATGACAATGAAGATGAGTTTTTCCTCGTCGTCAGCGGCCACCTTGATATCCACCTGCGCGACAAAGTAATAGCTCTGGATCCGGGCGAATTCTATGTTGTAGCAAAGGGTGTAGAACATCGACCGGTCGCGGTCGAGGGCACAGAGATTGTCCTGATCGAACCCAAAGAAACACTGCATACCGGCAGTAACGATACTGACCAGACGGTGGCAATCCAAGATCAGAACTGGATTTAGGCTGTTGTTGCTGTGAATCAGTCAATTCTGAATGTTGCACTCATTGTTCGCGACTATGACGACGCCATAGAATTCTATTGTAACAAGCTCAACTTCACGCTGATAGATGACACCTATCAACCCGAACAGGATAAACGCTGGGTCGTGGTTTCCCCACCCGGTCAGGGCGGCACAAACCTGCTCCTCGCACGCGCTGCAACACCGGAGCAGGAGAAATTCATCGGCAACCAGGCAGGTGGGCGTGTATTTCTTTTCCTGCAGACCGATAACTTCCAGCGAGATTACGCTTCGATGCGTGAGGCAGGTGTAACATTCGTCAGAGAGCCGAAGCGGGAAGAATATGGCAGTGTTGCGGTTTTCAAAGACCTCTATGGCAACCTGTGGGATCTTTTCCAGCCGACCTGATACAAAACACTGTGTCAATGAGCTAAAACGTTAGGCGTCAAACCGACCAGATTCGCAGGTAGCATTGTGACTATCGCTCAGCCAGTCTGAGTCGATGAAAGTCAGTGAAATTCTTCGAAAACTAAAGGACGATGGTTAGAAAATTGAAAGAACCCGTGGCAGTCATCGGCAACTCAAGCATCCCGTAAAGTCAGGAACAGTAACGGTTTCCGGTAAACCTGGCATTGACTTGCCACCGGGTACCCTGAACAGCATTTTGAAACAGGCTGGGCTAAAATGAATCCTATGCAGTACCTCGTCATAGTCGAGAAAAGCGAGAACGGGTTCGGAGCTTACGTACCTGATTTGCCAGGTTGCGTGGCTGCGGCCGAGACTCGTGCGGAAGTCGTTTCATTAATTCAAGAAGCGATCGAGTTTCATATTGAGGGACTGAAGAAAGCTGGTGATCCGATTCCTACGCCAAAATCACAGAGCGAACTTGTCAATGTACATGCCGCCTAACAAATCGCTGCACTGGCCGCCGGGCGATTCGCCACTCGGCCCCTGTTACTTAATGCGTTTGTTATAATGTTCAGCAGGAAAACGATGCGCCGGTAGCCGGGTCGCCGAAAGTTAAATCAACAGAGCGCAAAGGGTGGATTTTGGAACAACTCATTTTTAACGTGAAAGGGTCATCCTCGGATGCATACGAGATCACTTTCATAAAGGATGGTGCGAGTTTGACCGCACTTTGTACGTGCCCTGCAGGACAGTTTGGAAATTCCTGTAAGCACCGTGTTGCCATCCTCGATGGAAAATCCGAGTCTGTATCAGGCGATAACGCCGATCAGGTGCCAACTGTCACAAAATGGCTTGTTGGAACTGATGTTGAAGCGGCGCTCGGCGAGTTGCGCGCAGCTGAGAAGAATTCTGAACGCACCAAAGACGATATTGCGGCTCTGAAGAAGACGCTTGCCAGGGCCATGAACAGTTAGAGATAGCGCATCAATTAGTTAGGACACGCACTAAATACATGTACGCAAAACGATTTCCCTTAATGATCGCATTGGTCGTTGCGGCTGCAGCGCCGGCGCACAGCGCAGATTGCGTGGTGTTCCTGCACGGGTTGGCGCGAACCTCGGCGTCGATGGAAAAGGCGGCAGCGACGTTTGAGGAATCAGGGTACGTGGTTGCTAATGTAGATTACCCGTCAAGATTTTTCCCGATCGAGAAACTGGCTCCGCTGGCGATCGAGACTGGTCTGGAAAAATGTCCGGCAGAAAGCGTTGTTCATTTTGTTACTCATTCACTAGGCGGTATCCTGGTGCGGTATTACCTGGAACAGAACGACATCTCGAACCTCGGACGGGTTCTTATGTTCGCGCCACCTAATAAGGGTAGCGAGGTTGTTGATAGCCTGCGTCATTTTCCGGGATTTGGAGCAATCAATGGCCCGGCCGGGTATCAACTGGGTACGGATAAAGATAGCGTTCCGCTGATGCTGGGACCTGTGGACTACGAAGTTGGCGTGATCGCAGGGACAAGAACGTTCAACCCTATTCTTTCTCAATATCTTAAGAATCCCGATGATGGAAAGATCTCCGTTGAAAATACGAAAGTAACAGGAATGACCGATTTCCTGGTTGTGCCGCACTCACACCCGTTTATCATGAAATCGTCCGATGCCATTGAACAGGCCTTTTCGTTTATCGAGACCGGTCAGTTCGAACACGAAGCACCCTGATATTCGTGTATCGTCAGCAGCACCAACATCCAATGCAATTGGTTTAAAAAACAAAAATCGAGGTAGATCCCATGTTGGACATCACGAACGTCAATCATGTTGGTATCAGAATTAGCGACAAAGCGCGTTCAATCGAGTTCTATTCTTTGTTGGGTTTTGACCTAGTGAATGATGCCGGGTTTGAATCCGGGCACCCAGTGATAATGAAACATCCGAGCGGAGTGGTGCTTAACCTTCTTGGCCCAGCCGACGTACCCGGAGACGTAAATATCCTGATGGATGTTGATGAAAAGCATACCGGGATTACGCATGTCGCATTAACGGTGGGCTCTCTTGCTCAAGCGAAAGAATTTGTTTCAGAGCACGACATCAAGATCACCGGGTCGTTCAGCTTTGGCGACATGTCAGCCATATTTATTCGTGATCCGGATCGCAATGTAATTGAAGTGGATGCATATGAAATCACTACCTCCGTTGAAGATGACGGGTACACAAATCATCCATAGTAAAAAAGTATCGCGGACGAGGTGGCACTGTTGAACATCGTATTCGACCTGGGCGGTGTGGTATTCAATTGGCATCCAGACAAGCTCATCCGGCATGTATTTGATAGCCCCGAGACTCAGAATCTGGTGAAGACCGAAATACTCGGGCACCCCGATTGGCTGGAGCTGGATAGAGGAACGCTTCCTTTCCGGGATGCAGTCGTTCGCGGTGCAGAACGGACCGGACTGCCAAATGCTGACATAGAACGGTTGCTGAACGAGGTGCCCCGATCACTCACACCGATTCATGAGACGATCGACCTGAT
>QNFK01000174.1 GCA_003645495.1 Gammaproteobacteria bacterium | reverse complement strand
CGAAAAACTTTGCCGCCAGTTCGACGTAATCAAGGAAAAGATGTTGTATGGCCGGAAATTCATGGGCATAGAACGCAGCACCTTCCTCATTGACGCAAAAGGCAAGCTCCGCCAGGAATGGCGTAAAGTGAAGGTGAAAGGTCACGCTGCAGAAGTGCTTGCGGCAGTGAAGAATTGTTAGGATGGGAAACTCATAATTTTCATAGACTTATGTAAACATTGTGATCAAAATAGTGTAAATTCAGGGGTCGTAATGTGGCGGTAACAGGTATGATTGGGAACAGACAGATTCCTTTCGGGTCGGATCAATCAAGAGATTCTCTAAGAGTGTCCAGGTGATAGCCAAGTGATACACAAGTGATAGCCGGTTTTTTCAAAAAGATTGTGGTGGTGATGGTTGCCGCAAGCCTGACGTTGGCTACGGGTGCTCCTGCGGCCGAAATCAACTTGCCGGATCTCGGCAGCCCTGCCGATGCCGTACTGTCCAAGAACGCTGAAGCGCAGCTTGGTCGCGCCATCATGCGCCAGATTCGTGCCAGCGGACAGCTGGTCGAAGATCCGCAAATCACGGAGTACGTTAACGACATTGGTCATCGAATTGCCGCCCAGGCCAATTTCGACGGTAATCACGAATTCACGTTCTTCGTTGTCGACGACCCGACGATCAATGCCTTCGCGCTGCCAGGTGGATTCATTGGTGTTCATACCGGGCTCCTCGATGCAACCCGCAATGAAGACGAACTCGCCGGTGTCCTTGCGCACGAGGTCGCGCACGTAACCCAACGGCACATCGCAAGAGCAATCCACGCCAGTCAACGCCGCAGCATATTAAGCACGGCGATGATGCTCGGTGTAGTCCTCGCAAGCGTAGCCGGCGGACTCGACGGCGATGCCATGCAAGGTGCGATTGCCGTCACACAAGGGACCGCAGCGCAAGGCCAGATCAATTTCACCCGATCGAATGAGTATGAAGCGGATCGGGTTGGCATATCCGCACTGGCGGATTCAGGTTTCGACCCACAAGGAATGGCGTCGTTTTTTGAGGTCATCTCACGCAACACATCGCCTTCACAATCCCGGATACCTGCATTCCTGCAGACGCATCCGGTCAGCAGCGCCAGGATCGCCGAGACAAGAGCGCGGGCGCGAGACTATGCACCCGTCCATACCACTGACAGCGTGAATTACGGCATTGCCAAGGTCCGCCTGGAAGTTGCGGGCAAGAGGACACCAGAGGCAGCCGTCGAGTATTACGAACGTGAACGCTATGAGTTTCAGTCCGATACCGAGCGTTACGGTCGTGCCCTCGCCTATATGCGGGATGGAAGATACCGGGAGGCAAACCGCATTTTTGAAGAGCTGGCAAATCGCGAGCCCGAAGTTATCGCTTACCACATTGGACTTGCCGATTCACAACTCGAACTTGAGCTGATAGCGGAAGCAATAGAATCCTATGAGCGAGCGCGTAACCTTTTCCCACGCAATATGCCGCTCGTCATCCACTACGCTGAAGCATTGCTGAAACTCGGTCAGGCCGAACTCGCGCACGAAATGCTGCTGGATTTGTTGAACAATGCGCCACCTACTCCGCAACAGATTCGACTAATCGCGAGAGCCGCAATCGAAGCAGGCGAAAATGCTGAAGCGAACTATTACATGGCTGAATATCGATTCATGATCGGCGATCTTGTTGGTGGCGTAAATTTTCTGCGTCGCGCATTGCAAGTTCCCGAACTTGAAGAGATTCAGCGCATTCGATTTGAAGCGCGAATCGATTTCGTCCGCGATTTCATGACGGAAGAGCAGTTACAACAGATGCAAATGAGCCGCTCGATTGGTTGATTGATCGAAGCGAGCGCTGGCTCTACTATGCTCTAACAGTACGAATAACAAGAAGAAAAATTTCGGGAATATGCAATATCCAGCATACAGGCCGATTATCACGGCAGTTTGCGTCGCACTCGTCACGATGCTGGTTGGCTGTGCTGGCACGATTCCGCCTGCCGCTAAAGAAGACCGGGCTGCGTCGGACCCATGGGAACCGTTGAACCGGCGCATCCATAATTTCAATCAGGGTGTCGACAAGATATCGTTCAAACCACTGGCAAAAGGTTACCAGAGAGTATTGCCGGAAACGATGCAGCGAGGCGTCAACAACTTCTCGAAGAATCTGCTTGGACCGTTGTTTATCATCAACAATTTCCTGCAAGGGAAATTTCGCAGGGGCTTTAGTGAAACCGGGCGATTCCTTGCCAACAGCACATGGGGCATTCTTGGGGTGGTCGATGTTGGTTCTGATCTTGGCATGGAAACGTACAACGAAGACTTTGGCCAGACGCTGGCTGTATGGGGTGTACCGAAGGGACCCTTTGTTGTGATCCCCATTTTCGGGCCACGTACGCTTCGACAGGCAACTATGATTCCTCTGTTTTTTGCCGCAGACCCGCTCTTCTATCTGGAAGACGATACGACAAGGCGGCTAATTTATTTACTCAGAACAATTGACCTCAGGTCGCGACTGTTCATTGTCGACGCGATGATTGAAGATTCTTATGATCGTTACCTCACCATTCGGGAGTCGTATCTACAACGCCGTGAATTCCTTATTTACGACGGCGAACCACCGGAAGACGACGATTTCTATGATGACTTTTATGATGAAGATTTCGAAGAGGATGAACAGACTGAATAACAATTCCGGCTTTATTCTGTCGGTGCCTCGATAAACCCCGCCCAGCGTTCACCGCGTTTTAGCAGGTCGGCAACTTCCGTTGTTGTCGCGATCGCGTCGATCTTTTCCGGCGTACCAATAAAGCGAATTTCGCGGACGGTGTGATTCGCCCAGGTGATCCACTCAAGCAACAGCGCAAGACCGGCCGAATCTGTATCGGTTACGTCAAACAAATCAACTTCTATGCGCGTGTGTTCATCGAACAGGCTCTCGCTCTCATCGAGTATTAGCCCGGCGGTCTGGAATGTCATTTCCCCGCTCAGCGCGAAGCGTCCGTTACCGCGATCTTCGAACTTATACTTAGACACTACGCCGCCGCCTGTGCTTCCATTTCCAGGCGCTCTATGACAGCGTCAAGGCTCGTCGCCTGGATTTCTGCATTGATTTCGGTTTTGAAATTCCTGATGTAGGAAATTCCCTCGATTTTGACATCGAACATCATCCAGCCGGAGTCGCGTTTGACCATCTCGTAATTGACAGGAACTTTCGTGCCATCGTTGAGGCGCACTATTGTTTTTACCGTTGTACGCTTTTTCTCCAGATCGCCGCGAAACGGCAGAATTTCCATTTTTGACTGGTCGAATTCCAACACACCGTTGGCATAGCGGCGCAACATCGACGAATAGAAGCCGGCAATGAAACGTTCGCGCTGCTCAGCAGTCGCGTCCCGCCATGGACGCCCCAGCACTAACTGCGCCGCATAACGACGATCAAACCTTGGCAACAGGATTCCGTCGATCATCGAATACAAGGCAACTTTATCCGCAGCCAGCTCTTCTTTTCGACCATCCAGCGCTGCCGCCAGTTCGTCTGCGGTTTCCTGGATAACGTCGTTAGGTTCCTGCGCCATTGCAGCCGACGACATGAATCCGAGAATCAGTATTAAAACGAATTGTTTCACTTCGATATCTCCATTTATCTCTTACTCTGACTCGTCATCGCTATCGTTGTTAAATAAATATTTGCTGATCAGATTTTCTATCACAATGGCCGATTGAGTAAACTGGATCTCACTACCCTCTTCCAGAGAAAACTCTGAACCGCCGGCCTGTAATCCAATGTACTGGCTGCCAAGTAAGCCGGAAGTCAGAATGCTGGCGTCGGAATCCTCTGGTATCCGATCGTACTGACTGTCGATAACAAACGTCACCACCGCATCGAGTGATGCCGGATCAAATACGACCGATGTCACCCGACCAATCGTGACACCGGACATCGAGACGGGCGCCTTGTCCTTCAGGCTACCGACGTTGTCAAAACGCGCTGTAACCGAAAAGGAATCCGCACCCGAAAAATTATTGGAGCCTGCCGTTTGTGTGGTCAGGAAGAAAATTGCAGCCATACCAAGGGCCACAAACAATCCCGTTCCAACCTCTACCGCTCGAGTCTGTTGCATCACCTACCTCACATGAATACAGCTGTAATCATAAAATCAAGAATCAAAACCGAAATAGCCGAAATAACGACAGTGCGGGTCGTGGCCCGGCCGACGCCCTCCGCAGTCGGAATAGCATTGTAGCCTTCCCAGACCGCAAACAGGCTTGCAACCACGCCAAATACAAAACTTTTGAAAATGCCCTCATAAATGTCTTTTGGCTCAAGCGTCGTTTGCATCTGCGACCAGAAGGCGCCGGCATCCACACCGAGCATATTCACGCCGACAAGGTGTGCACCGAAAAGACCGATTGTGCTGAACACGACGGCGAGTAACGGCATGGATATGACGCCACCCAGGAATCGCGGCACCAGAACCCTTCGCAGTGGATCTATCGCCATCATTTCCATTGCAGAGAGCTGGTCCGTTGCTTTCATCAAGCCGATTTCAGAAGCAAGCGCTGTACCTGCCCGGCCGGAAAACAGCAGCGCAGTAATAACCGGGCCCAGTTCTTTTACCAACGAGAATGCCGCAAATGTACCTACCGAATCCTCTGCGTTAAATTTGGAGAGACTGCTATAGCCCTGTAGCCCGAGCACTCCTCCAACGAACAAACCGCATACCATGATGATAACCAGCGATAAGGCACCGGCGTTGTACACCTGTTTAACAACAAGATTGAAACGATGCAGGAGTATGGATGGTGAATTGGTAAGCAGGCGCAGGAAAAAAAGCTGGAATGCGCCAAAGGTGCGAAAAAATTCAACCAACGTATACCAAAGATCACGAATCATGGCGTTAGTCGGAATCCCTGCCTAACAACTGCTCGGTATAATCCGGCGCGGCAAAATGAAACGCAACCGGCCCATCCGCCATGCCGTGCATGAATTGCTTAACCAGTTCAGAACTGGTGCTGCTCAATTCATCGGGACTGCCGGACGCGGCTACCTTGCCATCTGCCAACAGAAAACTGCAATCGGCAACCGTTGCGATTTCCTGAACGTCGTGACTGACAAGAATGCTTGATATGCCGAGTGCATCATTCATCTGTCTGACAAGGCGAACAATGACGCCCATGGATATCGGATCAAGGCCGACGAATGGCTCGTCGTAAATCAGGATTTCAGGATCCATCACCATCGCCCGTGCCAATGCAACCCGACGCGCCATACCACCCGATAACTGCGT
>QNFK01000173.1 GCA_003645495.1 Gammaproteobacteria bacterium | reverse complement strand
CTTATGCCTGGGCGGACCTGGTCGTTTGCCGGGCCGGAGCGCTGACCGTAGCCGAGCTGGCTGCCGCGGGAGTGCCCGCTATTTTTGTGCCGTATCCCGCCGCCGTGGACGATCACCAGACCGCCAATGCCCGCGGCATGGTTGAAGCCGGCGCGGCCGCGATTTTGTCCGAGACTGAATTGAGCGACAAGTCGCTGGCCGAACTGCTGCGGGAATGGCTTGTCAGCAGGGACGGCCTGCTCATACGCGCGCAACACGCGCGCTCACTGGCGCAACCGAATGCGTTGGGACGTATTACCAACCTGTGTCTTGAGGCCGCCGGACAACCTGGGAGCGCAACAGCATGATCCAACGTATGCGTCGTATTAACCGTGTTCATTTTGTCGGCATCGGCGGATCCGGCATGTCGGGCATCGCAGAGGTGATGTTGAGTCTTGGCTACCAGATTCAGGGCTCCGACCTGAAGAGTAATACACAGGTCAAACGACTAAAGAGCCAGGGTGCGACAGTCTTTATCGGCCATGATGCGGACAACATTCGCGACGCGGATGCAGTAGTCGTGTCCAGCGCAGTTGATGAAACGAATCCGGAAGTTGCGGCAGCACGAGAAGCGTTGTTGCCGGTCGTCCCGCGCGCGGAGATGCTCGCCGAGCTGATGCGTTTTCGCTACTCAATTGCGGTTGGCGGTACACACGGCAAAACCACCACAACCAGCCTGGTCGCCACTGTGATGGCAGAGGGCGGGCTTGATCCGACATTCGTAATTGGCGGACGCCTGAAGAGTGCTGACGCAAATGCACGCCTTGGTCAGGGTGAATACCTGGTCGCCGAAGCGGACGAGAGTGATGCGTCATTCGTGCACCTGAAACCGATGCTGGCAATTGTGACGAACATCGATGCGGATCATATGTCGACCTACGACGGTGACATGGATAAGTTGCGCAGCAGTTTCGTCGAGTTTCTGCATAACCTGCCGTTTTACGGGCTGGCGGTATTGTGCGTCGATGATCCTGGCATCAACATGATTCTGGGCAGCGTCGGGCGATCAGTCGTTACTTACGGCGTGGATAATGAAGCCGATATTAAAGCAGAGAATATAAGTTTCGCTGAAGGTCAGACTTCGTTCGATGTCGTTCGTGCAGACCGGCAGGAACCACTGAAAATAAAACTGCAGCTGCCAGGCTTGCACAATGTTCGCAATGCGCTGGCCGCAATCGCGGTTGCTGGTGAATTGCAAATCAGCGACCAGGCAGTTGTTGATGCGCTCGGCAAGTTTGAAGGCATCGATCGACGCTTTCAGATTCACGGTGAGATTCGCACTGCCAGGGGCAAAGTTCTGCTGGTCGATGACTACGGGCATCACCCGACAGAAATCGCAGCCACACTGGCGGCGGCTCGCTCCGGATGGCCTGCGCGGCGCATCGTGCTGGCGTTCCAGCCACATCGATATACCAGAACGCGCGACCTGCTGGATGACTTTGCATCTGTACTCAGCACCGCAGACGTACTAGTCGTACTCGAAGTTTATGCGGCTGGTGAAGATCCTATCACCGGTGCCGACGGCCGGGCGATTGCACGCGCAGTCAGAAGTCGTGGCGGCGTAGAGCCCGTGTTTGTCGAATCGTTGCAGGAACTTGTACCGGTACTGGATGGCTTGCTTGAAGAGGGTGATCTGCTGTTGACGATGGGAGCCGGAGATATCGGTGCGTTCTCGGCGACGTTACCCGGGTTCCTCGACCGCGCAAATCATCTGAAGGTTCTAAAGTGAAGTTTCAGATACAAAATTTTCGAAGCGAATCTCGCGGGGTCCTGAAATGATGGCCGTGCAGACGATTCCTGCAGTAAGCGGTGAAATCAGACGGGACGAACCGATGAGTCGCCACACATCATGGCGGGTCGGTGGACCGGCTGAGCTCTTTTATAAGCCAGCGAGCCTGGACGACTTGTCGTTGTTCTTTAGCACGCTGGACGAAGATGTGCCGGTATTCTGGTTTGGACTTGGCAGCAATTTGCTGGTGCGCGATGGTGGCCTGCCCGGTGTCGTGATTGCTGCGTCCGGGATCTTCACCGAACTTGAGAAAACCGGTGACCAGGCAGTACATGTTGGCGGTAGCGTGCCTTGCACGCAGCTGGCCCGACAGTGCATCCGTTGGGGCCTTGGCCCATCTGAATTTTTTGCAGGTATTCCCGGGCTGGTTGGTGGCGCGCTGGCTATGAATGCGGGCGCTCACGGCGGAGAGACCTGGGAAAGAGTGACGTCGGTCAGAACCATTGATCGGCATGGGCAGGTGCACGACCGTGGTAAAGACGAATACTCGATTTCTTATCGACAAGTCGACGGTCCGCAGGATGAGTGGTTCGTTAGCGCGGATCTGCATTTCGATCCGCAAGTCAGTCCGAGCATGGCTACGCTTAAGGAAATGCTGGCACGCCGCAAGGATACGCAACCCCTGGGGCAGTTGAGTTGTGGTTCGGTATTTCGCAATCCACCAGGTGATCATGCCGCAAGGCTGATTGAAGCTGCCGGCCTCAAGGAATTTCGCATTGGCGATGCTGAAGTATCCGCCAAACACGCCAACTTCATCATCAATCGTGGTCAGGCGAGCGCGCTTGATATCGAAAGCCTGATTGCTCACGTACAGCGAACCGTTTTGCACACGCACGACGTTGAGTTGCGTCCCGAAGTGCACATCGTCGGGAAGCAACTCCAGTGAGTGCACTTGCACATGACAATCGGATCGTAGTTGAAAACCCTGCGGACTTTGGCCGGGTTGCAGTTATGTACGGCGGTTTCTCGAGTGAGCGTGAAGTGTCCATCGATACCGGGGAAGCCGTCCTGAAAGCGCTCAGGTCGCGCGGTGTCGATGCGCATGCCTGGGATCCGGCGGAAAAAGACCTGGCTGAATTTGCTGTTGCCGGGTTTGATCGCGTGTGGATCGCACTGCATGGACCAGGCGGTGAAGATGGCGCGCTGCAGGGGGCATTGGAGTGGCTCGACACCCCATACACAGGCAGTGGTGTCATGGCATCGGCGCTGGCGATGGACAAACTCAGAAGCAAGAAATTATTTCGCACAGCCGGCATAAGCACACCTGATTATGTGATCGCCGAATCGGCAGGAGATGCGAATCTCGCCGTCGAAGAATTCGGTTTTCCACTGGTGGTCAAGCCGGTCGGCCAGGGTTCGAGTGTCGGCATGAGCAAGGTATTCGAGGCTGCGGACTTGCCGGCGGCCATGGAGCTTGCGCTGGGTTTTGCAGGGCCAGCACTGGTTGAGCGATGCATTGTAGGCGCTGAGTCAACTGTTGCTGTCGTGCAGGGACAGGCATTGCCAAGCATCCGGATCGAAACGCCGCGAGTATTCTACGACTATCGTGCCAAGTACGAATCGGAGAACACGCAATACCACTGCCCGGGATCAGATGACGCGGATCTGGAGCAGCAACTGCGCGACCTCGCACTCGCCGCTTTTCTTGAATTGGGATGTTCGGGCTGGGGCCGGGTTGATTTCATGACTGGCAGTGATGGTGTACCGCAAGTTCTGGAGGTCAACACAATTCCCGGGATGACCAGCCACAGTCTCGTGCCGATGGCCGCAAAAGAAGCCGGCATGGATTTCGCTGAACTCTGCTGGCGAATACTTGAAACGAGTATTGCAGAGAACACTGAATTCGTACCCGTCGGGGTGGCCGCAAATGACGCGTAAACAAACGCAGGCAAAGCGCCGCAAACAGAAAAAGACGCGACAATTTCGTATGCCGGCGTTACCAATAGGCAAGCTGTCTGTTTTGCTGCTCGCAGGCGCGATTATCGCATTGTGTTACCAGTTCAGCGCCGGGTTGCTCGACCAGCCGATTCGCTCGATCACGATCGAGGGACCATTTCAGCGGGCCAGCGCGTTGCAGATCGAGGAATCAATCAGCACTGAACTCAGCGCCGGATTCTTCGGTGCGAATCTGAAGCTCATGCAAAAACGAATTGTCGCTTTACCCTGGATAGACCAGGCGAATGTAGCGCGTCGCTGGCCGGGAAAACTGGAGATCAGTGTGACAGAACAGATTCCTGCTGCGGTATGGGGTGAAAGTGGTCTCCTCAATACTCGCGGCGACCTGTTTGTTACTGACGCGCGGCATGTGCCGGCGGAGCTGCCACGCCTCAGCGGGCCGAAAGGGCAATCCGCGATTGTTGCGACACGCTATCTGGAGATAAGAGAGCAACTGATTCCACTCGGCCTGGATCTTCGCAGAGTGCAGGTCGATGCCCGTGGTGCATGGCAGATGACATTGCAAAACGGCGTCGAAATTCGCCTCGGACGGCGCGATGTCGAGGCGAGAACACAGCTGTTTCTGGACGTCGCAGCCAGCATTATTTCGAGTCGGGAAGCAGAAATCGAATTTGTTGACATGCGTTACAGCAATGGCTTCACGATCGGCTGGAAGAACGGCAGCAGATTGCCAGTGGAGGACTCGACCGCGATTGGACAGGAAATGGTCGCAGGACGACTGGTGATAACAGGGTTAACTGAGTGAATAAGACAAGCGAAAAAAATCTCATCGTCGGGCTCGATATTGGCACTTCGAAAGTCGTCGCAATCGTTGGTGAAGTCAGCGACGAGGGCGTCATTGAAGTCGTTGGTATCGGATCGCATCCATCGCGAGGATTGAAAAAGGGTGTGGTTGTAAATATCGAGTCGACCGTACATTCGATTCAGCGCGCGGTGGAGGAAGCTGAGTTGATGGCCGGCTGTGATATTCATTCCGTTTATACCGGTATTGCGGGCAGTCATGTTCGCAGCCTGAATTCCCATGGCATCGTGGCAATTCGTGACAAAGAGGTCAGCGGGGGAGACGTGGATCGTGTTATCGACGCCGCGAGGGCTGTCGCGATTCCTGCCGATCAGAAAATTCTGCATATTCTGCCGCAGGAATTTCTTATCGACTCCCAGGAAGGAATTCGCGAGCCCATCGGCATGTCTGGGGTTCGACTCGAAGCGAAAGTGCATATGGTCACCGGCGCCGTGAGTGCATCACAAAATATCGTCAAATGTGTCCAACGTTGTGGCCTTGAAGTCGACGACATTGTTCTGGAACAACTGGCATCCAGTTACTCGGTCCTCACCGATGATGAAAAGGAACTGGGTGCATGCATCGTCGACATTGGTGGCGGCACAACTGATATCGCTGTATTTCTTGGCGGCGCGATTCAACACACTGCGGTCATTCCGATCGCCGGAGACCAGGTTACAAATGACATCGCGGTTTCAATGCGTACGCCAACGCAGTACGCAGAAGAAATCAAAATCAAATATGCCTGTGCG
>QNFK01000172.1 GCA_003645495.1 Gammaproteobacteria bacterium | reverse complement strand
CTAAGTCGCACTCGCCCGCTGGGCAGGCTCCTACATTTCTTATTAGCACCTGTAGGAGCCCGCCCAGCGGGCGAATTAGAGGTCTTCGCGCCTAATCAGCCACACGCCGTAAGTTAAAAGCGGCAAAACAAACACCAGCAAGAATCCCCAGGTAATCGTGCCGTAGCCGCGTGCGACCAATGCCGTCAATCCAATCGCATCGGCCACCAGGACCGCGGTTACCAGGATAGCGACCGCAATCGCAGGGCGCATCCAGCGCGGCATATGCGCGCCTCGTTCAACGAAGGTGTGGTCAAGACGTTCATTCACACCGTGAATCATCGCCGCGCCGGTCTCAACAAAGGTTCCAAACAACACAATCGGGAACAGGTAAATGAAGAATCCTGCTCCTTGTAAAGCGTTCAGCAGAATCGTCACTGGCAACATACCGTCATCACCCGCAGCGACGATGGCGTCGTACTGACCTATCATGGCGACGAAGAACAGCATTGCCGGCAACATGGTTATTGGTCCACCTATGATGCCGGCCGCGATGGCATCGCTTCTTTTTTGCAAATGTCGCACACAAAAAAGGATCGCCGGGATGATCGCCATGTTGTATCCGGAGTAAGCCAGCCCGCTAGCCGCCCAGCCATCATTCACTGGTACAGAGCGGAGATTCGTCGCGATCACATCGCCGTTTTGAATAAGATTCCAGCCGAGAAAGGCGATGTAAGTTGCAAACAGCACAATAGACCAGACTGCCAGAAATCGCTCAACTGCCGGTGTACCGTAAAACACCAGTGCTGCGATCATCGTCATGATGCCGATTATTCCGGCAAATGCTGGAATACCGAATGTATCCCTGACAATATCGCCAGCCGCCGCGCCGACGACCGAAATAACAAGAATCATTTGCAGAACGTAAAGAATTTCATAAAGCGGCCATGCTCGCCCAAGAAGTTTTTTGAAGAAGCTCCGGTAGTCATAAAGTTGGAAAAGCCGTGAAAACTCAAATGCGGTCGCAAGGACAACGCTGAAGATAACCGTGGTGACCGCCATACCGAGCAGACCACCCAGCGGACCGTGGCCAAGAAAAAATGCCGATAGCTCCCTGCCCGAGCCATACGCACCGGCAATTACCGCCGACTGGAATATGAATCCCGGTAACAAATAGCGTTGAAACCAGTTGCCGTTCACGATGACTTACCCGACGCTTTCATGTTTGCGTTAACCCCAGAGTTTCGGATCGAAAACAGAGACAAGTCCATGTTCATAATGCATGGCGTTATCGCAATCTTCTTTTTGTAACAGCGGCCCGTCAATATCGACAACTTTGCATTTTTGCGCGATAACGAAAGCAGGCGCCATTCCCAATGACGATCCAAGCATGTTGCCGACCATCAAATCAAAGCCCATTGCAAGGGCCTGTTCTGCCAGCGCCAGCGCTTCTGTCAGACCGCCGGTCTTGTCGAGCTTGATATTGACCATCGAATACAATCCAGCCAGTCGCTCAAGATCCGCTGTCGTCGAACAGGATTCATCGGCGCATAACGGTAGCGGCGAATCGTAATTTCTGAGCGCCTCATCATCGGCTACCAACATAGGCTGCTCAATCATCGTGACGCCCAGCGCTTTCAGGCCCTCACTGTAACGTTCAAGGTCCGCAACATCCCAGCCCTGATTGGCGTCGACTACGATCGATGATTGCGGTGCGCCAGTGCGTATCGCCGTGAGTTGTTCGATGGGATCACCAATACCGACTTTGACCTTAAGTATCGGGCAATCGCTGTGCGCAGCGGCATCGCTCTGGATTTTATCCAGGTCATCCATGCCTACGGTATAAACCGTTGTGACAGGCTGCGGCTGCCAGCCAATCATTTCCCACACGGTCTTGCCGGATTGTTTGGCCTCCAGATCCCACAATGCGCAATCGACGGCATTGCGGGCGCCGCCTGCCGGCATTAGTTCCAGCAATGCCTCACGTGAAATTCCATCGGCAATTTGTCCAGCGATATTTTCGACTTCAGCGGTGATGGACTCCAGGGTCTCTTTGCCGTAAGTAACACCGGCCGCCTCACCCCGACCCGAATGTTCTCCATCGGAAATTTCACACCAGATAACTTCTGCGTCGTATTGAACACCACGCGAAATCTTGAATGGTTTCTTCAGTTTCCAGCTTTTCGGCTGAACAGTGACTTTGTACATGAATTCCTGACTCCTGCTAATTAAATGACTTCACGAGATGATCAACGATCGGGCCAACCCCGGTTGCTACGGCATCAACACAAGGTAAACCCGTTTCCTCCGTGACTTTGCTTAGATATTTGTCACGCTCGTCGTCGCTCAGACTCGAGGTATTGACACTAAATCCCGCACAGCGAATATTTGCATTGGTAAGTTTACCGACTTCAATCGTTTGCGCGATTAAGGTCTCGAAACTGGGCGTTGGATAGTCTGGATAACCATCCACAACGTCCCGACCAACATCGTGACAGACGATGAAGACATCCGGTTGGGATCCATGCATCAGGCCAAGCGTCACCGCCGCATATGCCGGGTGAAAAAGCGAGCCCTGACCTTCGATGATGTCCCAGTGATCGGGATCATTCGCTGGCGACAGTGCTTCAGCAGCTCCGGAAATAAAATCAGATATCACGGCATCAATAGGAATTCCGCTGCCGGCGATCATGATGCCGGTTTGTCCCGTCGCCCGGAAATCCGCATTCATGCCACGATCCGCCATTTCCTTTGCAATCGCCAGCGCGGTGTATTTCTTACCCACAGCGCACTCCGTACCCACGGTCAGCAACCTCATGCCACTGCGTTTTTCGCCGGTGCCAACCGGTAAATTCGCCGGCGGATTGCGCACATCGATCAGCGAAACAGAAGCCTTCGCAGCAGCTTCAGCCAGACCGGGCACATCTGCGAGTGAGGAGTGTGTGCCGGCGACAATATCCAGGCCGGCATCCACTGCATCGAACAGGTTGCCGGTCCATTCGGGTGGAATAACTCCGCCGAATCCCGCAACTCCCCAGACAAACGATTTGGCTCCAGCCGCAGCAGCTTCTGCCGGCGTCATATCCGGCAGATCAAGATCGACACCACAACCAGGCAGGCGTAGTTGACCCACACAGAGATCCGGCCGCCAGTGCGCTATGCCAGCACCTGTTTTGGCGTGTTTTTTTTCGGGCTCGGTCCCGAGAAAGATCAGGTACGGCGCCTTTAGCTCGACCCGCGTTAGCTGTTCTTCATTTGTCATCGTTTACCATCCGTACTTCAATTATGTTTAGTGATTGTTCCTACGTGCAGATCGTAACGTCTTTGTTGAAAAAGTGAAGCAGGAATTAAATCGCAACACAATTCCGCGTCATTACATCAGCGAAATTCCAAATACTCTCTGCAATATCAGAATGACCGACATGCCCGTGAAAACAGCCAGGCTAAGCCAGCCAAACCAGATCGCAAACGTTGAGGGATAAAAGATCTTGTCGTCTTTACGAATGACGGTCACGCAGTAATAGAGGTTAAGAAAATATATGACTGGCGCAACAAAGAAAGCCAACGCTGATGCTATCAACACCAGGTAGACCGGTCTTGGCATGCCCGCGATGATCGCAACCGAGGTAATCAACGAGAAAAACATGCTCGCCCTGTAAATATTGTATTCCGAATACCATGTTTTCCGTTGCTCTACGCTTAGTTCTTCACGACTGGTCCTGGGCACCGAAGCCGTACTCCTGAATAAATTCCGGCTGCAGGCACCGACGACCCGTGGCCAGCCGTCGAAGTAGTTAAATGCCGTGGAAAAAGTTGCCGCAAATGCACCGGCAAGAAATATGACCATCAGATGTGGACCAACACTCTCTGTAAATATTCTGGCGATATCACCCATCACCGCATTACCGCGAACTTCGCTTGGGTACAGCCACACCGCAGCTAGTAAGATGAATATAGACGCCAGAATGAAAGAGATTACGTGACCGAAACGAAAATCCAGTAATCCAATTTTGAACCATCGCCGGCAATATTCCTGTGCCTGCGCCGGCAGTTTGTTCGGGTCGATCGTAAGATCCTCTTTACTGCTGGAGAACGTGTCGAATTTACTGGCAAGCCCCGCTCGCTCCATTCTTCCCCGCAAGCGTCCCATACCAACTCTTTTAGCCTTGCCCCACTCTGACGCCTGCAGCGAAACATCGATGCCGGTAGGCAACAGCCCCAGGAATGAGGCAATTATCAGCCATGAACCTTCAGGCATGTCGAGTTTGAAAAAATGCACAAATTCGGCTACCGGTGCTGGTTGCACAACGTATACGGCGAATGTGCAAACAATCAGGATGCCCGCGGCAATTTTGGTTGCCAGTTCAACCACCGCGTACCTTCCGCGAAGGATAATCGCGACAGACAGGATACCAATGACGAGCGCGTAAACGGCCAGCTCCCTGTCGTCATCGATGCCCGGGATATCCAGGCCGAGGTAGAGCCGAAAAAAATAAAACACGACCGCAGCTGCCGCAATGAGCCGGCCGGCCTGCCCGACTGCTGATTGAATGACGGTTGTAACCAGCACATACCAGACCGGCAATTTCTTCCAGGCTGTCGCATAAGCGTCAAGAATGCTACGGCCCGTGGCGTGCGTGAAACGAATCGCCATTTCGAAGCCGTAATATTTGAATATGTAAGCAATCGGCAGGCACCACAGCAAGGCATAACCGAAGCGCCCGCCGGCGACCGGTGCCGTGACGAGGTGACTGGTGCCAATACCCGTCATCATCAGCATGATGCCCGGGCCGAATTTTCGCAAAAGACTGCCTGGCGTCATTGAGGGTAATTCGAGATTCTCGAAGTATTTTTCGGCTGACGCGTTTTCAGTATCTGTAGTCATTCGGGTTTTTAGCTTTGCCCGGTCTGATAAGTGCCAGCAACACGCGCACGCTGCTGGATAAGCGCCAACACAACATCGGTTGTCGGCGTCGGGATATCGACCAGACGCCCCAATTCCTGGATGACGGTAACCAGAGCGTCAATTTCCATGGGCCGGCCATGCTCCAGGTCCTGCAGCATCGAAGTTTTGTGCGGTCCTACGGCCGCACCACCGGCAAGGCGACGGTCAACATCGACACGGAACTTCGCGCCCAGCTTTTCCCCGATCGCCTGCGCCTCCACCATCATCAACCTGCAAACCTCACTGGTTTCCGGCTCGCCGGCGACAAGATCCAACGTGGCATGCGTAAGTGCACTTATCGGGTTGAAGCACAAATTGCCCCAAAGCTTCACCCATATGTCGTCGCGTATATTGTTGCGAACCCTTGACGTAAAGCCTGCATTTATCAATGCGTCACACAATTT
>QNFK01000171.1 GCA_003645495.1 Gammaproteobacteria bacterium | reverse complement strand
TTCGCATCCCAGCAATCTGCTTCGATCTCGCGAAATAGTTTGCCGTCCTGGAGCATGCGCGCACATCCGGGTCCATGATGTTCGAGCTGGATGAAACCGCCATAGCCATACCGTTCTTTCAGGTCAGGCCAGTTCTCCGGGAGAATATGTGTGTGGATATCAATCTTGAGCATGGATGGCGGAAAGGAACCTCTATAAACTGTCACATTCGTGAGTGTAAGGAAGCACCGCGCGGAGAACCGCAGTGACTATATAATACATGAGGATTCGAGCACGGTGCTGACGCCACAATCGCGGAAAATGGGCTGTTTATAGAGGTTCCTTTAAGTCTTGTCCGGTGTGGCCATTACTGCCTGGCACTTCTCGCAGGTTCTGTTTTCCTCCGATTCGAAAAACCGGTCAAAAATCGGCGGCAGCTGACCGACGATATCGCTGATATACAGGTATTCCTCGTACAGTTTGTGGTTGCAGTTTTCGCAAAACCACATGAAACCGTCCAGTTCTTCATCAAGCCGCTTACGTTCTACAACGAGACCAACCGTATTGGCGAAGCGTTGTGGTGAATGCGGTACTTTGGGTGGCAGTAGTAATATTTCACCCTCTTTGATCGGAATATCGACCGTTTCACCGTCCTGCATGGTTTTCAACAACATGTCGCCTTCAAGCTGGTAGAAGAATTCCGGGCCTTCGTCGTAATGATAGTCCTTACGCGAATTCGGACCGCCAACGACCATAACGATGAAATCGTTATCAGCAAAAACCTGCTGGTTGCAAACGGGTGGCTGTAACAAATGACGATGTTCATCGATCCATTGCTGAAAGTTGAAAGCCATCAATGATTGCATTCTTCCGTCCCTATTTGTTTCTTGCAACAGCGATGCACTTCAACTCGATCGCGATTGGCGTTGGCAGGCGATTGACTTCGACTGTCGTCCGACATGGACCGTCACTCGAAAAGTATTCGGCGTATATCGTGTTGAAGGTTTTGAAATCGCGTTTGATGTCGGTCAAAAAGACCGTCAGGTCAACAAGATCGTCCCAATCTGCATTGGCACTTTCCAGTACGGCACGTACATTTGCGAATACCGCGTGACATTGCTGGGCGACGTCATACGATGCGACTTCGCCTGAGGCGTCGAGAGTTACGCCAGCAATCGGACCGCCGCCTGCCGGCCGCGGACCTATCCCGGACAAAAACAGCAAATTTCCGACTCGCTTTGCATGCGGGTATGCGCCTACTGGCTGTGGTGCGCTGGTTGTTTTTATAGTTTCTCTATCAGCCATGCGTTCTTCTCAATCCCCGCGCAGTGTACCCCGTCTGGTCGTGCAGCGACACGTTGACCGCACACGCAATCGTTCATTCTGCAGATTGGTTTTTGCACTTAACTTTGGTGATCTTCGGCCTCTTGTTCAGGCGCACAGCAGTCAGCTGTCGCCCCCAAACACAACCTGTGTCAACAGCAATCAGGTCTTTCTTGACAATCAGGCCCAGGGCGCTCCAATGGCCGAAAACCACGCGTGTCCCGCGCCATTTTGCCTTGTTCACATTGAACCAGGGCGTCAAACCATCCGGGCCATTCTCCAGCGGCCCGCTAAAGGTGAAGTCGAGCTGACCGGCGTGGTCCAGCATGCGCATTCTCGTCAGCGCATTGACGATATAGCGCAGTCGCTCATGGCCGCTTAGCTTGCCCGACCATTTCGCAGGTTTATTGCCGTACATGTTTTCCAGGAAACTGACGTAGTCATCACCTTGCAACGCCGCTTCCACTTCAGCTGCGCGAGCAAGTGTCTTTTTGACGCTCCACTCCTGCGGCACGCCGGCATGCACCATCAGGGTGTTAAGCTTTTTGCTGTAATGTGCCAAAGGCCGACGCCGTAGCCAATCAATCAGCTCATCGCAATCTTCATTGCCAAGAATTTTCCACAAGGAATCGAAACGACTGTCGGAAACTTTTATGTCGTTGGCCAGTGCGAGCAAATGCAGGTCGTGATTACCGAGTACAGTGACGACCGAATCGCCGAGGCTCTTCACGTAACGCAGGGTTTTTCTTGACTGTGGGCCGCGATTGACAAGGTCACCGGTCAACCACAGGCGATCTTTCTCCGGGTCAAATGGGATTTTGTCGAGCAGGCGGCGGAAAGGATCGTAGCAACCCTGGAGATCACCAATTGCGTATTGGGCCACGCCCGTACTAGTGCAGGATGCCGGGTACGGCTAACGTAAATGGTGCAATCGGCGCATCATAATCAGCACCGTTATCGGTCAGCATGCGATAGCTGCCATACATGGAACCGACCGGGGTATCCAGGACTGCGCCGCTGGAATAACGAAATGTTTCGCCGGGGTTCAGATGCGGTTGTTTGCCGACGACACCGTCACCGGAAACCTCCTGTACCTTGCCGTTGGCATCGGTAATCACCCAGTGACGGCTGAGCAACTTGGCAGATACTTCACCAATGTTTTCGATCGTAATAGTGTATGCGAATACGAACCTGCCGAGATCGGCATCAGACTGGTCATCAACGAAATTCGTTGCGACCTTAATCTTTATATCGAGGTTGTCATCGGCCATTTGTAGACACAGTCAGTTTCGGCTGCGCTTATTCTACATTAGTTGACAAATTATTGGCTATCCGCAAGGAGGTTCGCCAGATTGACCCACCCAGCGATCGGAATCTGCTCCGGTCGTTGCGAAGAATCAAGGCCGGCCGACTGAATGTCCGCAGCGCTGGCCAAGCCATCGAGCGCATTACGTAAAGTCTTGCGCCGCCTGGAGAACGCCTGTTTGACGAGTTTTTCGAATAATTCAGCGTCATTTATGTCGAACGCAGGTTGCGGAATGGGTCGCATCCTGACGACAGACGACATTACTTTTGGTGGCGGCGAAAATGCGGAAGGTGGGACATCAAACAGATGTACGACTTCAAGGTGGCAACCCAACATGATGGTCAGCCGACCGTATCGTTTGCTGCCAGGTACGGCAGCCATGCGTTCGACAACTTCTTTTTGCAGCATAAAGTGCATATCCGCAATCACGTCTTTGAAACCCAGCAGGTGAAAGAGCAACGGCGTCGAAATGTTGTAAGGAAGGTTGCCAACGATGCGTAAATTATTGCCCAGGCTGGCGAAATCAAAACTGAGGGCATCTGCCTGATGAATAACAACGTTTTCACGTCCGGCAAAACGTTGCCGCAGTGTCGTCACCAGGTCACGATCAAATTCAATGGCATGTAATGTGGTCGCCAGATCGGCCAGCGGCGCGGTGATTGCCGCCTGCCCAGGACCGATTTCAACAATCGTTTCACCCTGTTGCGGTGCGACTGCAGCGACGATCTGCTCGATCGTGTCAGCTGCAGTCAGGAAATGCTGACCAAAACGTTTTCTGGCCCGATGATCACTCATTTTTTTGCTGCGAGTTGCGCGGCTGTACCGGCAGAGTCGACCGCGCTGTTTGTTGCTGCAAGTCTTGCAGCCGTGCCGACAGAGACGGCTATGCTGATTGTTGCCGCAAGTTTTGCAGCCATAGCGACTGCGGCGATCATGCTGCCGTTGTCCGCTGTACCGCGTCCCGCAATATCGAGCGCCGTGCCATGGTCGACGGAGGTTCGAATAATCGGCAGGCCAAGCGTGATATTAACGGCATTGCCGAAGCTGGCGTATTTGACGACGGGCAAGCCCTGATCGTGATACATCGCGAGAATGGCATCGGCTTTTCCGGCAGCCGGGGTGAACGCAGTGTCTGCTGGTATCGGGCCGTGGATGTCCATACCGATTGCCTGGCAAGTTGCGATCGCCGGCGCAATTACCTCGTTATCTTCAGTGCCGAGGTGGCCACCTTCCCCCGCATGTGGATTGAGGCCACAAACCAGGATGCGTGGCCTGGCGATGCCGAATTTACTGATCAGATCTTGCTGCAGAATGGTAATGACGTCTACCAGGCGATCCCGGGTCAGGTAGCTTGCCACTTCACGCAAAGGCAAATGTGTACTGGCGAGGGCAACGCGTAATTCGCCCGCTGCGAGCAACATGACCGGCATCGGTGTTGCCGTGAGCTCGGCAAGGAATTCCGTATGTCCGGTGAAATTCACACCAGCATCGTTGATGACGCTTTTTTGCAGGGGCGCAGTAATCAATGCCGAAAACTCGCCCGAAATGCAGCCACTAACCGCCCGTTCCAATCCGTCGAGCAATACCCGGGAATTTGCAGTATCGGGTTCGCCACAAACAGCGGTATTTACAAGTTTCTGCGGCAGTACGCACAATTCATTTGCGGCACCTGGCGTGTTGCTGCCATAGATTCGAATTTTGGCTTCGCTACCGAGTTTTTTGGCGCGTTCGGCCAGCATGTCAGGGTCTGCGATGATGACGAGCTGACTGGCCCAGTCTGTACCGGCTAGTGCCAGGCAAAGTTCCGGGCCGATGCCGGCGGGCTCACCGGCCGTGACAACCATCAGTTTGGTCGATTGTGTTTTTGTCACCGCCGGACCCGGTGTAAGAATGTGTGGTGATTAATCTGGTTTAAATGCGTATATCAACAAACGCTTCGTCGCGAATGCGTCGCACCCAGAGCTCCGATTCATTCGCCAGCTTGCCATTGCGGACTCGTTCCACGCAATTACTTTCCTTAAGGTCTTCCGTATTGTCGTATACGCGTCGCTCCATGACCTCAAGAATATGCCAGCCGAATCTGGAACGGAATGGTTCAGAAACAACGCCGGTCTCTGCATTGTTAGCGACTTCCTCAAACTCTGGTACAAACGTGCCGGCGCCAGTCCATCCGGTTTCACCACCATCGTTTGCGGAACCCGGATCATCGGACATTAACTTGGCGACTTCACCAAAATCCTCGCCATTGGCGATTCGCTCGTAAGCATCTTCCAGGCGCTGTTTGGCAGTTTCGTCATCGATGATTTCATTTGGGGTAACCAGTATGTGTCGCACTAACATCTGATCAATTTCGCTTTTTTGGTTAACGCCACGTATCTCGTTCACTTTAACCAGGTGGAATCCGCTGATGGCACGTATCGGCTGCGAAAAATCTCCCGTCTGCATATCGCCGACCACGCTTGAAAATAATGTTGGCAACTGATCGCCCTTGCGCCAACCAAGGTTGCCACCCTCAAGTCCGGTTTGACTGTCCGAGTAACGAATCGCCAGCTCACTGAACTCGGTTCCCGCGACTAACTGCGAATACACAAGGTTAGCCTCCGCTTCAGCCTCAGCGAACTGTTCAACGTTGGCGGACTCAGCTACGGATATCAATATGTGTGACAGATTAAAGTCAGAATTGACAACAACATTGTCTTCGAGATCGTCAACACACTGCTGGA
>QNFK01000170.1 GCA_003645495.1 Gammaproteobacteria bacterium | reverse complement strand
TCAGTAACGCGCTTTTCAAAAATCAGCTCGCAAGCCAAGCCAAGTTTGCAGGCTGCGGCAGCCGTCTGTCGTGCGTGATTCGATTGCACGGCTCCCTGGGTGATGACGACATCAGCGTTCTTTTGCAGCGCATCTGCCATCAGGAACTCGAGCTTGCGGGTTTTGTTACCACCCGTACCCAGACCTGTGCAGTCATCTCTTTTGACGTAAATTTTCGGCCCGCCCAGGTGCTTACTAAGGCGCGGCAAGAGTTCGAGCGGGGTCGGCAAATGTGCGAGTGACACTCGCGGAAATCGGGATAACAGCACTTTGGTTCCTCAGTTTATTGGTTATGATTCTTGTGACGTGAGCGGGCGAACACCTTTCGCAAGCTCGACAGTTCTTTGTGCCAATACATTGGTCGATGCAACGACCGGCACCGGGAAATTCCTGCCTTCGAAAACGATAGGAATTTCTGTACAACCAGCGATCAGAACATCGGCACCTTTTTCGACCAGCCTGTTCGCAACAGATTCCATTCCCTGGGTAATCTTAGCCGATTTATCACCTGCTTTTACTGCGTGTATCAGGTCCATCAGCCTGGCCATTTCATCGCTGTCGGGAACCAGTGCCTGCCGACCTGATGCTGCGACAGCTTGCTGGTAAATACCAGTGTCGATGCAACCGTCAGTTGCCATCAATCCAACCTTTTGTGCAGACGGACATAATATCTCAATTTCGCGAACCGACTCATCGACGATGCTGATAAACGGGATGCTGCTCGCCTCCCGTATCGTATCGACAAAAACGTGTGCTGTATTGCAAACCATGACCAGGAAATCGGCGCCGGCATCCTGCAAACGCCTTGCCATGGCCGCCAATCGATCGGCCACGTCAGAATCCTCTCCACGGATGGCCTCCTGGCGGTTTGGTACCGTAGGGTCATGGTCGACAATCATGTGGACATGGTCCTGGTCTCGTCCGGAATCCGTCAGCGCGATCACCTTGGCCATGAAATCGACGGTCGCATCCGGGCCCATGCCGCCCATAACGCCTGCCGTTTTATCCATGCTCTCTGTCATCAATTCACACCCACTGGACGGTTCGCGGCGAGAATAACATTCTTTACACATTATGGGCGAAGGCTGCACGCGCTCGCGGCAATCAGGTAATCTATGCACCCTCCAGAATTTGCGAGGGCAGCAGAATCAAGACAACAATTGCCAGCATCTTCCTGTCAGTAGTGCTTTCCACCGCTACGCTCGCGCAGGATATCGACCAGCGATCATATAACCTCGGCATTCTTGGCGGTTTCTCCGAAGTCGTCAGACTGGGCGTGAAAAAACTGGCCTTGAGCGAAGTCATGTCACCCGCGGATATGGACGCGATGATGGATGACGCGATGGTAATTGCGAAGCGTAATGAGGTGCAGATGTGGCGCGAAACAGACCTGATCGTGACCGACCTGTACCCGGCCGACGTTGCAGCAGGCAAACATGTACTGCTCATCTATGTTGGCGATACGCTTGACGAGTACCTTGCACTAAAAGAGGACAGAGCAGCTTTAGTTGCGGCCGGTAATTATTCCGGCGCGGCCAGGGAAGATATAGCGCGTCGATTCGGCCAGCTGTTGAGTTATCCTGAGAACATCATCACCGACCTGATCAAAAAACAAACTAATCAATAGACTAAAAGCGAAAAAATTATGAAGAACTATCTGATACTTATCAGCGCTTGTGCGTGCCTTGCGGCCTGTGCGACCGGAGCCAACACAAACGATGCTGCTGATGAGACTCCTGCATTCCAGAAATCCATCGACTATATCCCGTCTGCGTTAGGTCCCCATTCCTGGAAGATAACCACTGACAGTGTGCAGGCGCAGCAATATTTCGATCAGGGTTTGCAGCTACGCTACGCCTATGGCGTAGACGATGCGGCGCGAAGTTTTCGTGAAGCACGCCTGGCAGATCCTGAATGTGCCATGTGTTACTGGGGAGAAGCGTTCGCCCTTGGCTCATTTCTGAATGGCGGCATGACTGCAGAGAAAGCGCCGTACGCACATGCTGCGATAAAAAAAGCGGCGACACTGGCGGCCAACGTAACAGATGTCGAGCGTGACCTGATCATGGCTGCACAAATACGCTACCCGGAAAATTACAATCCCGACACCCGACGCAAAGATGATGAAGCGTTCGCCGGTGAAATGGCGAAAGTCTATGCGAAGTACCCGGACCACCACGACGTCGCCGTCGTTTATGCGGTTTCGTTATTCATGCTCGAAGAGCGCCGCGGTTATCGTGATCTCGCTGATCCGGACCTGATCCGACTGCACGGTGTGCTAACGAATGTTCTCGAAGAAGACATCACACATCCGGGTGCCTGTCATTTGTACATACATGCAACCGAGTCCAGCCAGGACCCGGGTCTGGCACTGCCATGTGCAGATTATCTTGGCGCGGCAATACCTGTTTCCAGTCACATTCAACACATGCCATCGCATACCTGGAACGAGGTAGGCTACTGGGGCAAGTCAGTACGCGCCAACACGGCCGCCCGGCATTCGGACCTGATGGCGGCAGAAAACAAGGGCTTCTCATACGCGCCCGCGCATAACCTGCATATGTTGTTATTCGCGGCGTCCTACGACGGCCAGGGCGCTGTCGCCACACAAGCAGGCAAGGACTACCGCAAGGTCGCCGATAGTGCGATTTATGAAGTGTTGACACTGACCCGTTTCGGCCGCTTCGATGAAGTCGTCGGCATGACCAATCGCCCGAAAGATGAAGTACATGCAGCGATGTGGGATTTCGCGGTTGGATACGCGAATCTTCGCGAAGGCGACGCCGAATTTGCCAGCGAGACAGCACAAAACCTCATAGCGCTCGCGGAAACGACAGAAGCGAAATTTCGCTTCCACCCGGGTGGTCAGATCATTGGCACACTGGGGAATATTCTTGCCGGAGAAATCGAGCGCGGCAACGGCGATCTGGACGCTGCGATCGCATCGTTCCGCAAAGCAACTGCGTTTGAAGACCAGATGGGTTACGACGAGCCGGAGCCGCTACCTTTTGCGGCACGCCACTGGCTAGGCGCAGCGCTGATTGAGGCAGGCCAATATGCAGAAGCGGAGAAGGAGTATCGGGTCGAATTGAAGGACCATCCGCACGATGTCTGGTCGTTGTACGGGCTGCAAGCGTCGCTCGAAGCACAAGGAAAAACTGACGCGGCAGTTGAACAGGACCTGGCTGCAAGCTCCGCGCGTATGGACGTATGGATTACCGCATCGCGGTTTTGAGCAACAGTACTCGAACCTGTGTACCAATGAATAAACGCGCTCGATTCAAATTGTTGGAGGTCGTATGTTGAAGGCAACAATTCAGGGATTAGCCCTGTCATTCGCACTGATTACCACTGCTTTCGGTCAGTCAGATGATGGTTTAAAAGTATTCATATCTGTCGATATGGAAGGTGTAACGGGTGTCGTTAACGTAGATGATGCGCGGCGGACCGGTAAAGACTACGACTATTTCCGGAAAACCATGACGCTTGAGGCCAACGCTGCGATCGAGGGCGCTATCGCTGCGGGTGCCACAGATATCGTCGTGCGGGATTCGCACGGATCCGCGCTGAATCTGCTGCCCGAAATGTTGCATCGTAGTGCAAGGCTTATCCGGGACTGGTCAGGCGGTCCGATGAGTATGATGGAAGGGATCGATGCAAGTTTTGATGCGGCCATCTATGTCGGTTACCACGCAAGAGCAGGAACGGCCGATGGGGTGCTGGACCATACTTCATCCGGTGATGTAACTGATGTTTCGATAAATGGCTTATCAATGCCTGAGACTGGCTATAACGCGTTGATGGCCGGCTACTTCGATGTTCCCGTCGTATTCGTGGCCGGTGATCAGGCGGTTTGCGATCAGGCACGTGAGCTGCTGGGCAATGTTGAGACGGTCGCCGTCAAGGAAGGAATCGGAGCGGCCGCTATTAATCTGCACCCGGAGGTAGCTCGTGAACAAATTCGAGCTGGTGTAGAGACGGCATTGCGGGCTCTTGGCAGTTACAAACCCTATAAACTGCAGGCGCCATACACCATGGTGTTAACTTTGAAAACTGAACAGAAGATTTTTGAAGGCGCCCTTTATCCCGGCGCAAAACGCAGCGGAGACTGGCAACTAACCTATGTCGCCCAGGACGTGCCGGAGCTCATGCTTGCGTATCGTGGCATGAGAAGATAAAACGAGAGGCGTAATTCGTACAACCTGGGAAACGATCGCCGCTACCGGCAAATAAGTAATTTAAGCGGAGACCGGCACTAACGCGTGGACG
Organism: Gammaproteobacteria bacterium; assembly: GCA_003645495.1. Taxonomy (GTDB): domain Bacteria; phylum Pseudomonadota; class Gammaproteobacteria; order Steroidobacterales; family Woeseiaceae; genus SZUA-117. The sequence continues at coordinate 1,028 of QNFK01000170.1, read as the reverse complement.
GCTTTTTCACCGATCGCTAGATCGCCTCTACAACGTCTACATAGTGGCAAACGCGCTTCATGCGGGAAATGCCGCCGGTATTTCTTTCGTGCTTGCAAACCTTCTTTTTGCCTGCCGGCATGCCGGAATCTGCCGTCTTCCCATCCGCAGACTGAGTGGATTGATTCGATGCGCAGGCCCCAAGCCACATAACGAGCACGACCAAAAAGACTGTGTTTTTCACGAAAATCTACCTTGATTTGCCTCAATAAAAAACTCCAAGCCTCTGACTAACTCGGTCCGGAGCGGCGCGATTCTATTGAAAAACTGCTGTAACAGCAAATAACTTTATCTTATGAAAAAACTATTGTCGCGTATGGCGATACATACCTAAAAGGCGCTCAGATTATTCCCAGCGCTTGCAAAGACTCAATAGTAAGTTTCTTGCGCAGCCCGACCTGGGCTCTTTTATCAACCTGCATATTCATCGCAAATAGCCATGTCCCGGCACTGGTTTCAACAAATCCAACATACCAACCAACCTGTGGCGTCGTGACAGCCCAGCCAGATTTGGCGTACAGCGAATATTCTGCGTTTGTCTCGACCTGCATGATGTCTTTTAGTACATCCACGTGCTCGCGGCGGAACGGCAGCTCGTCGTTATATAGTCTGCGCAAGAAATCTATTTGCTCAGCTGCCGATATGCGCAAATCTCCGTTAAGCCAGAACAAGTCAACGTGACTCCCCGTGGAATGATTGCCGTAGTCGATTTGTGCCAGTACGGCCTCATATTTCTTGCTGCCGACCTTCCGCGCAATCTCCTGATAGCACCAGACACAGGAAACTTTGAGCGCTGATCCCAGCGTTTGATCCGAATTCCATTGCTGCAATTCCCTGTCCTCACCGTCCCACCTGAACACTGTGTCTTTTGACTCGACGATATTCGACTCTAGCGCAATAAGGGTGTTCGGAATCTTGAAAGTCGATGCGGGCGAGAATCGCGTGATCGATCTTGATTCGTTGTATACATGAACCACTTGCCCATCAGT
>QNFK01000169.1 GCA_003645495.1 Gammaproteobacteria bacterium | reverse complement strand
CATCATAGGTGCTGGCCATAATGGCCTGACGACGGCTGCCTACCTGGCACAGTCCGGGTTGAAGACGCTCATCCTGGAGCGGCGCGAAGTTGTGGGCGGTTGTGCCGTCACAGAAGAAATCGATTCAGTTCTCGCCCCCGGCTGCCGCGTCTCGACAGCATCCTATATCGCCAGCATGTTGCGCCCCGAAGTGATACGGGACCTGCGCCTCGCTGACTACGGTTTGCGAATGGTGGCGTGCGATCCGGGTGTACAGACCGCATTGCCCGACGGCACGGTGATCTCCTGGTGGTCAGACAAAGCGCGCATGACGAATGAACTCAAGCGCGTTGCGCCGAGAGATGTCGAACGATTCTTCGTTATTGAAGACGAATTACAGCGCCTGGCCGCCTACCTGCAGCCGTTTTTCCTTGAAGCACCACCGGATCCCGACAAAAAAGGCATTGCGCGAATACTGGAGCTCCTGCGTGTCGCCAAACGATTTCGTCGTATGCGTGGCAAAGAGGCGGCCGCATTGCTGCAGTTTCTGACAGGCTCACTTGGTGACTTTCTCGATCACAATTTCAAGTCGGACGCGCTGAAGCGACTGATCCTGTCGAATAGTTTGTATGGCAAGCATGGTGGACCCTACCAGCCGGGCACGTCCATGGGCCTGTTGTTTCACCTGTTGAGCGGTGGCAGTGACGAACAACAGGGATTTGCCGGCCATGTCATCGGTGGCATGGGAGCAATCACCGAGGCGATGGCGGCATCGTGTCGCGACAGCGGCGTTGAAATTCGCGTGGAAAGCGAAGTGCGACAGATCAATCAGAGTTCGGGACGGGCCACTGGTGTAACTCTGCGGGACGGATCGGTCATTGATGCGGATATCGTCATATCCAACGCGGACCCAAAACGAACATTCCTAGGTTTGCTATCTGCAAGCGACCTTGACGAAAACTTTCGACATGAAGTATCCGGCATCAAAATGAACGGCCCCTGCGGCAAGGTCAATTTCGTACTGAGTGAGGAACCCAGGGTATCAGGCATGCCGCCGGAGCATTCCAAAGCGCAAAGAAGCCTGTTTACTCTTGTGCCGTCTCTGCAGGAAGCCGAGGATATCTACAATCAGTCAGCACGCGGTGAAATACCGGACGAGTTATGGGTCGACTGTGTTCTCGCATCCAACGTCGATCCGGGCCTGGTAACGGAAGGCAAACACGTCCTTACCTGCTTCATACAATATTTGCCGTACGAGTTGCGGCAAGGCACGTGGGACAGCGAGCGCGAAAACGTGGGCGACAAGGTCCTGGAGAGAATCAGTCGTTACGCTCCTAACGTACCCTCCTCTGTCATTGCAAGAAAGGTATACACACCATATGACCTTGAGCAGACCTTCGGTATTACGGAGGGAAATATTTTTCACGGTGACATCAATATGGGGCAGCTTTTCTTCATGCGCCCCCTGCCCGGCTGGGCGCAATATCGTACGCCGATTGACGGTCTGTATCTTTGTGGTGCCGGCACGCACCCTGGTGGAGGTGTAACCGGCGCACCCGGGTACAACGCGGCGCGAAGAGTTTTACGAGACCTGAAGATCTCGTAGGAGCGGCTTTAGCCGCGATCAGTTCGGTGAGGTCGATGCGAAAACCAATCATTGCCGCCAAATTGGGTTTTGATCGCGGCAAGATGCCGCTCCCACGGGGGAACGGCCTATCTGCCCGAGACTGCCGCAAATTTTTGCTGATAATTTATTTCTTCTTCTGCATAACGTATCCATGCTGCAGCGACCTGTTGCTCCTCTTCGTCTCCCGTCGCTGCCACTTTACGGAAAATTACTAACGCTTCCACAAACTCACCAAGCTCCGTCAGGGCCATGCCTTGTAACAGCAAAGCGCTGACCGGGTTGTCGACACCGGCATCGATGGCTCTTTCGGCACTTTCCCCTGCCCGACGCCATTCTCCGGTTTTCACTTGTATCTTTGCTGCCCGCAGCAGCCATGAGCCGTCATTTTCTATCGCAAAAATCTTTTCTATTGTCGCGATCGCATGGCCATATTCACGAGCACTTAGCCAGATCTGCAACAGTGTTTTAAGGTTCACCAGGTCGTCAGGAAGCACCCCGGCAATCATTTCATTTTCCAGGATGGACCCGGCAGTAAATGGCATATCGTGCGCCATGTTAAGCCCGACCAACGCCATTATTCTTTGCGTATCTGTCACCTGGCTATTGTTGTAAGCGGTCATCATCACATCAAGCGTGGCTTTTTCATTATCCAGTTGAAGATAGGCATCGGCGAGCATGTTCCAGTAACGCGGCCTTCGCGGCCAGTAGGACAACATCGACTTCAGTATTGGAACGGCCTCTGCATAGTTCCCCTGAGAGAAATGGATATTGACCTCCAGTGCGTACCAACTCTCGATCGGTCGCTCTGACAGCATGATTGCTTTTCTTATGAATGGCAGCGCGTCATCATACTGACTTAGTGCCGCATACCAGGATCCTATTAACATGTGGGCATCTGCAGCTGGTTCATCTTCGTACTGAAACCATAGCTGCAGCAGATCTATGGCTCTCTGAAACTCGCCCTCTCCTGAATACAGACTCGCCAGCGAGTAAAGAACACCCTGATGCGCAAACTGCGGCAGTGCCTGCGCTGCCAGTGCCTTTTCGAAGTGTTCGATCGCAAGCCCGGTGTTTCCCAGTACACCATTAACGTAGCCAATCATTTGCCAGACGGCGGCTCTCTCATATTTATTTAGCGACCGTTTCTCAAGTTGTCGCATTTCAACAAGCGCCCTATCGAAATTCTCATCATCCAGAAGTTTTCCCACGGTTTCGATCTTCAAATAAATCCCGTCCGAGACTTCGGGAATGATATCTCTGGGCGCCGGCATGAGCCGATCGATTTCCGTCTGGGCCGGTACGGCTGCCGAATAAATCAGAACTATTAACGCTACAAGAAGCTGAGTTCGAACTGCAGTAGTCACAGTCACAAAAATCAGTTAAACACGTTGAAATTAATTCGTTGACTAACGGCACGCGGCACAGGTTGACCGTTAACAACCCGCGGCTTGAACTTCCACTTGTTGATGGCCCGAAGCGCTGCTTTCTCAAACATACCCTTGGGCGCTGATGCGACAACACGGGCCTGGGCAACTGATCCATCCGGCATCACGATGTACTCCACATCAACCCAGCCGCTTGTCTTGCGCGTCATAGCAACCGTCGGGTATATCGGTTCGACGCGAAGAATTGGCACGATGTCGCCATCCTCAGTGTACTTGCCCACAAGCATTTCAGTTGAAAACCGACCCATCTCAAGTGCCGATCCAACCCGCACGCCACTAATGTCTATATATGACGTTTCGATTTCCGGCATTGGTTGCAACGGCATCTCGTCAGGCTCCAGGTCAGGTTGCGACAATTCCGGAAGCCGTGCCACTTTTTCGGGCTCCGGTGGCGGCAATCTTCGGCGGATATTCTCGATCTCTTCCAGGTTCAGGCGAATGAAGTCAAGATTCAACATGTTGTTGCGCCTTTCGTTTACATCGCCAGCGCCGGCAATCATGCCGCTCATCATCAGGAAAAGCGCTATCGCGACAAAAGTGCCAATCAATGCTGACAAGAGCATACGCATTTCAGGTCGACTCCGGTTGTGCGGCGACCGCGATGTTTGCGACACCGCCCAGCCGCACCTGGTCCATGATATCGAGCATTATCCCCGTTGGTGCTTCCTCGTCCGTGATCAATACTGCCGAGCTCTCCGGGTTTTCGTTGACAGCACTTTCGACCAGTTGTCGTACCTCGCCAACTTGCACGATTTGCCGGTTCACCCAGATCTGGCCATCGCTATCGATACCTATCAGGATATTTGCATGACCCTGATCCGTTGCAGTCTCTGCGACAGGCCTGTGTGGATCGATGCCGGTCTCGCGCACAAACGACGTGGTGACGATAAAAAAGATCAGCATGATAAATACGATATCGAGCATCGGTGTGATGTTGATATCCATCTCGTCGACCTGTTTTTCGCGTCTGCTCGTCATTACATCTCCGACAGCGCGACCATTGAGACCTGCTGGGCACCGGCAACCCTGGCCTGGTCAACGACTTTGACCAACAATCCTGCATCCGAGTTTCGTGCGGCGGCAACAACGACGGCTGCATCAGGCATGGAAGCAAGGCTCGATTCAATATTGGCGTGGACCAGGCGAATATCTGTCTGCCGGTTGCGTATGTATATCTGTCCATCGTTATCAATTCGAATGAGTATTATCTCCGATTCTTCTTCTGTCGTTAATGGCTCATTTGCACTTCGATTCATCTCCACGCCAATTTCATGCACGAAGGACGTGGTCACTATGAAAAAGATCAACATGATGAAAACGATATCGAGTAGCGGCGTTACGTTTATCTCCGCCTCGCTCTCCGAACGTCGCCGCCTTCTCATGCTCCTTCACCGCACTCTGATTCAATAGCCAGCAACTCACCAGCTTTTTGCACCTCCAGCCTGGCGCGTTTTCGAAAGTAAACTGCGAACCAAAAGCCGGATAACGCCGCAACCAGACCGGCCATGGTTGGAATTGTCGCCGCAGAAACACCCGCGGCCATGAGCCTTGCATTGGTCGTTCCGGCAACTGCAACGACATTGAATATCTGGATCATGCCGGTCACTGTGCCAAGCAGGCCCAGTAGCGGCAGCAATGCCATTAATGCCTGGATAATTCGCACGTAGCGATTAACCGCCAGCGAGATACCGGAAATCAGCTGCCGTCGTACCCGCAGCGCGTTCCAGGACGATGTCTCACGCCGTGATGACCACTCCTCGTTTATTGCTGCGAGATTTTTTGCGTGCACGTAACGAAAAAACCACAGGCGTTCGACAATCATTGTCCACATCAAAGCAGTTGCCGCGAATATCGCCCACAAAACACTACCGCCAGCGCCGAAAAATCCCTGGAAAGCGAGCAAAGGAGATTCCAGGGTAAACACTGTTATTTCGCCTCAATGATTTTTTCGGCGTGCCGCGCAATAATCCCCGCACTTTGCTCCTCAAGGATCTCGATAAGCTCGCGACTCTTGTCTGCTATCAATGCGTATAGGAATACCAGCGGTATGGCGACAACAAGACCCTCAACTGTTGTGACCAGGGCCTGCGAAATTCCATCTGCCATCAGTTTTGGATCGCCGGTGCCATAAAGCGTGATTGTCTGGAAGGTACGGATCATGCCAACGACTGTCCCCAGTAGCCCCATGAGCGGCGCAATGCCCGCGATGACTTTGACGACGCCCTGAAAACGCTCGAGCGGTGGCGTTTCCCGCAATATCGCCTCATCCAGTTTTCTTTCGAGTACATCCACCGCAATGGTTTTATTCT
>QNFK01000168.1 GCA_003645495.1 Gammaproteobacteria bacterium | reverse complement strand
CGATTCAATTGTTGCTTGTGACATGGGTGGTCTGTGCAGTTGCCCTGGCAGGACCATCCTGGCGTATGGAACCCTCGCCATTTGCCGATGATGAAGCGGGACTTGTGGTGCTGCTGACAGTCAGTGGCACAATGTTGGCAACCGATGTTCAGCCAACGCGACTGGAGCGTGCGAAACACAAGATTCGGGATTTGCTGGAGCAGCGGCAAGGAGCATCGACCGGACTCATCGTTTACAGCGGTAGCGCGCACCTGGTGATGCCGTTGACCCGGGATGACCGAATCATCAGCACGATGCTGGAGGACCTGACACCGGACCTGATGCCTGTGGATGGTGATGCGCTTACGCAGGCACTGCAGCTCGCCGAACAGGTACTGGAGAAGAGCGGCGTACCTGGATCGGTACTGGTTATTGCCGATAGCGTCTCCCCGTCGCAGGCTCAGACCCTGTCCACAGCTGACGTCACACTGCCGGTACAATTTCTGTCGCTGCAGTCAATATCCGCGCCCATTGACGTTGGGTTGCAAAGTGCTGCATCCAACCTCGGTGCCAAAGTGGTCGAACTCACCTTTGACCCCGCGGATGTCGAAGAGGTCGCACGACGCGCGCAATCCAGACTCAAGACTGTATCTGCAACCAATGAAGGCAACCGCTGGCAGGACGCAGGATATTCCATGCTGCCGTTTCTCGCGTTATTCATTCTGATGTGGTCGCGAAGAGGTTGGCTGGTGACATGAACAAACAGATAGTCGAAAACAAATCCTGGTTCAGCTGGCTTTTCATTGCATTGCTCGCTCTTGGCAGCTACTCATTGGCAACCGGTGCAGTCACTCTGCTAACGCCTGATCAGCAGGGCCAGCGTTTTTTTGCACGCGGAGATTTTGCGGAAGCATCAAATCGATTCACTGATCCAATGTGGCGGGGAGTCGCACTTTTTCGACAAGGCGAGTTCAAAACGTCTGCCGGCATTTTTGCCGGCATGGATACCGCAGAAGCTGCTTTCAATCACGGCAACGCGCTGGTGATGCAGGGCCTGTACGATGCAGCGGCAGAACGATATGCACGCGCGCTCGAGCTCAGACCCGATTGGGCAGATGCCACCAACAACCGTGAGATCGCGTTGGCGAGAGCAGCAATGCTCAAACAGGAAGGCGGCGAGGGGACAGGCGGCATGTTGGGCGCGGATGACATTGTCTTCACCGAGGGCAAGTCACCGCCGGGCGCTGGTGATGAGCAAACAGAGGGCGGGGAGGCAATGAGCGACGAGGAACTGCGTGCCGTCTGGTTGCGCCAGGTGCAGACAAAGCCGGCTGACTTCCTGGCGGCGAAATTTGCGTACCAACAAGCGATGCGCCCGGCGCCAGGCGATGAGCAAGAGGTGGCGCAGTGAGAAACAAATTGATCGCCTGCGTTGTGCTAATCGTCCCCTGGTTCATCACCAGCGAATGCGCTCGAGCAGCAGAAGACATCATTCTTCGCGCCACAGTGACACCAGAGGAAGCATGGGTAGGCCAGAAAGTCGTGTTGCATGTTGATGTGCTGGCAAGAGATGGCTGGGCGCAGATCAGAAAAGTCGCTGATGCTGAGGTGGACGGAGCTTACCTGCTGCGTCTGGAATCTCAGGGCACAAGGCTTGGTGAAACGATCGAGGGCGATAGTTATACGGGACAACGATATGAATTCATGTTGTTCCCGCAACGTGGCGGGACGCTCACCCTGCCATCAATCCCGGTCGATGTTGAGATCAGGACGTGGGGAGCCGAAAGTGATAGCCGAATTCAGAGGCTGTCGTTACCGCTGGTCGAATTCGTGGCGCGCACGCCTCCGGGTGCAGAAGGCATACGGGGCTTAATCAGTACCAGCAAACTGACGGCGACTCAGGATTGGGAGCCGGAGACCGAAAGCCTTGTGGTTGGTGATGCGATCAGACGCAGGATTACATTGCGCGCCGAAGACGTATCCGGAATGGCATTCGCTCCCACGCTACACAATGAGATGGAGAATCTCGGCATGTATCCAGGCGAACCGACCGTAGAGGATAATTTCGCTCGTGGCGATCTTACCGGTACACGGATTGAAACCGTTACCTATGTTGTTGAGCGAGCCGGGGATTTCGAGCTTCCCAGTATTGAACTGAGCTGGTGGAATATTGATACACAAGAGTTGCAACATATCGTGCTGCCTGGATTCACTCTGCAGGTAACTGGTGGACCGGCCGTGGCATCGCAGCTGAATGAACGCCGCTCGTGGTCGGTATTAATTGTGCTACTCGTCGTGGTTGTTGTCTTGCTGGTATTTGCTGGTCGCCTACTAACCGGCTGGACAGCCTGGCACCAGGCCAGGAATGAAACGGAAGCTGCTTTTTTTCGGCGCATCCGGCGCTCGGCACGAACTGGTGATAAGGATGCGGTATTACGCGACACCATGCGCTGGCTTGACCGAATAAACGATGATTCTCAGGCAGCACGCCTCGATCTGTTTATGCAAAAGTATGGAGAATCCCGGGCCTCGGATGCTGTTCTGGACCAAAGTGAATCCAGCACGATGGCGTACTTCAGCAGCCTGGCGGTGGCCAGGAAACGCTGGCAGCAAGCGCAGCACGGCGGGGGAGCTAGCTATTTTTTACCTGACCTGAACGGCTGAATCGAACCAGCCATAATCCCTCCTGGTGCCAGCAAGCAAAACTATCGGTCATGCCGTATCTTAGGACACAATAACGAACTGCAGCACCCCGCAGGATTCCCGCAGATGGAACAGCATGTATTGGCGGGCTTGAATCCATACAAGACTGCCAAGCGAAGGTATCAGGCAAATTCCCGGCAACAAATTCCTTGGTCGATCAAGAGCATCGAAGTCTGAGTCCTTGTTATCGACAATGGGATATGCACGCTGGTTGGTTAGGACGATTACTACTCGCTTTCCGTTACCCGTGCTCCGGATAATTCATATTTGAGAACCAGCAAATCGCGAACGCTTAGCGCCCCTCCCATAGCTGTGAATGGCGACAGCCCAAGCTCACCATGCATGATTTCGAGTTGACCGCTCGCAACGAACGAGTCGTCTGTTAACTCGATGCTGGCCGGAAATGTTACGGTATGTTCCAGCCCTTTGACGATAACCGTCGTCACAATGTTCGCATCGGTCATGCTGCCCTCTATTGCCCTGGATTGAATCTGAATCACTGGAAATTGTTCGCCGTGCAGCAGCTTTTCTCCAAGCATGTTGGCTCGGGTGCCGTCGATATCCTTTTGCGGGACCTCACCCTCGAAATCCTCTCCTTCAAGAGCTCGCGTGTCCGCGTTGTCCACGCCAAGGTCCGCAACGATAATCTCAAGCATGAAGGTTGAATCAAGCGGATCCGGCGCGACTTCGACGGTACCCGAGATACCGTGGTGCGAAATCACATGGTGGTGACCGAAGCGTTTTAACGGGCCGTCAGGATAGGCCAGAACACGCAGCCAGCTGGTGTCGCTGTCGATGCGATACTCCTTGTTCGTGGCCGGTTCCTGTGCCTGACCTGGCATTGACGCCATGATTGCGAGCACAGCCAGCAAGAGGGACATTATGCGCATTCATTTTCCTCGGTGACTTAATCTTTCCGATATACCTATATTACTATGGTATTTGCATATTCGACCTGGCCGTTACGAACAACGATATTGACAGCGCAAACACGATTGAAAATCCCGCCCCTAGCCGTCAGGATACGCGCAGATCAGCTCGGTTCCCTACGACGAATGAGCAAACGCATCGAGGACAAAGGACCATGATAATACAAGCAAGGTGGATCATATTTCTGGCGCTGGTCGCAGGCACTGCGCTCAGCACGGCTGAAGCTTCGGAATGGCAACTTGTGCAGGATTCGAGCAATGTTCGATTTATCGGCGTGCAGGAAGGATCTGCGTTCCGGGCGCGCTTCAGGAATTTCTCTGCGATGATCGACTTCGATCCGGCAAACCCCACCGCAGGCAAGATCATCGGCGTGGTGAAGATGGACTCTGCCAAAACCGGTGACGCTGAGAGGGACGCGACGTTGCTGGAGGAAGATTGGTTCGATCCGCAGAACCATCCGGAGTCGCGGTTCGATTCTGAGCGCATCGAGCAGCTGGACGACGGAACATTTGCCGCCCACGGGCAACTAACTATAATCGGTAACAGCCAACCCGTCACAATGTCGTTTGAATTCGAAGTAACGGGTTCGACTGCGCATTTTTCCGGTAGCTTTGATATCAAACGCCTGGATTTTGGTGTTGGTTGGGAAGCGACCAACTGGATCGACGACGAGGTCGCCGTTCAAGTAGAACTCGATTTGCAACAATAGTCTGGTAGGAGAAACCGAATGGCCAAAGCTAGTCCTGAGCAACCCCAGTCCGTCAGCAAACGGGAATTCCTGGAGGCGTTCGCCGCTGTCGGTGGCTTATCTACGGTATTGTCGGCGCTCGATGGCTGGGGCATGGGCATTGCGTCTGCCGCGGAGGCTCCTCCCGATCTCTCAGGAAGGGCCGAGGGCACCAGGGTGCTCATTCTGGGCGCCGGCCTTGCGGGTATGACCGCTGCCCATGAGCTGGGGCTGCGCGGTTACGACTGCCAAATTTTGGAAGCCCGCGATTTTGCCGGGGGTCGCTGCCAGTCCTCACGCGCGGGATTCAAGACGACAACGGTTGACGGCGAAACCCGGACCTGCGATTTCGATGACGGTCAGTACTTCAATCACGGCGCGTGGCGTCTCCCGAGTTTCCACCACGCGGTATTCCACTATATCCGCAAGTTCGGCGTCCCGATGGAGATCATGGTTCAGGAGAATGACCTTGGTTACCTGAAGTTCGACAATGCCGAGGGACCGCTGGCCGGTCGAAGGGTCCGCAAGCGGGAGATTAAAGCCGACATGCGAGGTTACACCTCGGAGCTGCTGGCAAAACTCGCGGATCAGGGCGCGCTCGATAAGGAGCTCAACAACCAGGACAGGGAACAACTCATCGACTACCTCGTTAGCGAAGGATTCCTGGATGCGCGGGATCTGAAATACAAGGGCACTGTCCATCGGGGTTACGCGGAATTCGATCCCATGGGTGCAAGCACGGCCAGTGAAGCCCTGGCTTTCAAGGAAATTCTGCAGTCCGGGCTCGGCAATACGTTTCAAGGTGTCCCAACAGTTGACCATCCTACGACGATGTACCAGCCCGTCGGTGGCATGGATCAGATCGCTAAGGCGTTCGAGCGTAATTTGGGCGGCGTGATCACTTACAACGCCGAGGTTCAGGAACTGCGGCAAGACGATAATGGGGTTAGCGTCCCGTATCGTGACACCGTCACCGGGGAGGCACGGGTTGCGGAGGCAGACTACTGCATCACCACGCTACCTTTAGG
>QNFK01000167.1 GCA_003645495.1 Gammaproteobacteria bacterium | reverse complement strand
ATGGTTGAGGACACGCACACGAATTACTGGATCAAGCACGTCGACAGCCCGGAAACATTTATCGAGCTGTCAAAGCAGATGGTCGATATGCTCCATGAGCCCTACTTCAACCGTAAGGAAACGAACTTCCGTCTCGGGCATACAGACGCGTTGCAGGAGCTCGAGTTGAGTTACCTGGCAGCCAATCTTGACAGCATCGCTTTTTACGACTCTATCGTTGTCTTTGATAAGAAAATGAAGAACCTGCCGAAATCCGAACTCAGGTAGCTGCCAAACACACTTATATGAACAGACCCTTGCGAGTCCTTTGTATCAATGGCGAGAGTGATCCGGCTGAAACCGGTTCATTCATCCAGATGCATAAATCAGGCATCGATATTAACGTCATCACCTGGCCGGGATCCTCAAATTACCAGGCACTGGTGGCCGCAGGTGTGCCCACCATCGGCTATAAATTCAAGGGCAAGATCAGCCCAGTGTGTATACGCATGATACGGCGCGAATTGCAGAGCAAACCGTATGACATCCTGCATATGCTCGACAAACGCGCCACGATGAACGGTCTTTTTGCATCGATCGGTGTGAATATCAAACTGGTCGCCTATCGCGGCATTGTTGGCAATTTGAGCTACACCAGCCCACAGTCCTGGTTATATCTGCTCAATCCGCGCATAGATCGCATCATCTGCGTTTGCGAAGCAATTCGGGAAAACCTTCTGCAACTCGGCATGCCTGGCATTCGCATGCGGCGGGACGTTCCTGTCACCATTCACAAGGGCCATAACCCTGACTGGTATGTAGCGCCATTCGAAGATTTGCAACAATTCGGTATTCCGGAAAACACTTTTGTAGTTGCCTGCACTGCGCGTGGCGTACGTCGAAAAGGTATCCCCATTCTGCTTGAAGCAATTAACAGGTTGCCTGCTGGTCTGGACATTCATTTCCTGCTGGCGGGCACCTACATGGACAAACCAGAGTACCAAAAGCTGGTTGCAGCCAATCGGTATGTCAGCAATATTCACTTGTTCGGGTTTCTCAAGCGGATGCCCTGGATCTTGCCCAACTGTGATGTCTCGGTCCTGCCATCGTTGCGACGCGAAGGTCTGCCCCGCGGCATTATTGAGGCAATGATCGGCGGCGCAGTGCCGATCGTCACAGATTCCGGTGGTAGTCCGGAACTGGTTGTCGAAGGCGAATCAGGATTTGTCGTGCCGCCGGGCGAGCCCCAGCCAATCACCGACCGGATTCTTACGCTCTACAATGACCGGGAATTACACCAGCGGATGAGCGTTGCTGCGCAGGAACGTATCCGTAAAAACTTTACGGTCGAAGAGACTGCGCGCCAGACAATCGAACTCTATCGGCAGCTGGTACCCGAATAACACAATTAAAGCCGCCCGGTGGCGGCGAATCACACACGAAAAAAGCCGCCGATGGCAGCTTTTTGAAAATTGAGGACGCGAAGGTAGGTCTGCTAGTCTCGTTTTCCCGGTTTTTCTCCGTTCCACCCACCTTGCGGCCGGCTTCCCGTGTCCAAACCCGAATCTGTTCTTGTATCGGGCTACCTGGCATAGCACTTTTGATTCTTTCCGAGTTCCTCAAAGTGTTCCTGTTGCTCCGCTGATCCGCTTGCGCTTCTCACCTTTGCTCCAGGTTCTGCCTTTTGCGTCCACCGCCCCCAACACTGGCGAAGGCTCGGACCTCCATTCGCAGGGCGGTTGTCAACAAGCGACCTTGCTGGCGCTGAGGCTTTCACCTCATCATCGAATTTAGCCCTGCCAGAGGGAAACGCAACAGTTTTTCGTGCAACAAATTTCACTGCGATTTTAAATTGCAATTTTTTCTATAACTTCGATTATCTTCTTCAAGTAAGTTGAGAGGATTTAGTCGTTTTAACGTGGGTCCGCAGCGTAAATTCCGCGCAAATTGCAGAATGCAGAATCGGGTACAAAAAAGGAGACGGTTCGGTGTTTGAGTTGTTCGCAATGTCTGGCCGCGAGGGTGCTACGGTCAATTTATCGCTCAGCGTACTGGCTGAACACGGGGCCGACAGTGGTCCACATGCCGACGACTGGGGAATCGCTTTTTACGAAGATAACGATGTCCGGGTTGTTCGCGATACGGTGTGTGCAAGCAAAAGCAAATGGCAAGTTCAGTGCGCCGGGTCTGTATTGGTTGCGCCGGCGATGTAACAGAATCGATCCACTCGAGAAGACAACCGGTGTCTCGGTCACGGCCGGGGAGCAAGAAATAATTCTTGTTGCCAGTGTTCCGCTAGCGGATGAAGCCTGGCAACCGTTTGGTGAGGGCGATGTTATTGAGATGGTTAATGGGCGGGTTGCTGCTCCTGATAAACTGTTACAGCAGTAATCGAGATTTCAGCGGGGACCAGGGCCAGTCATTCCGCGATCTCAGATCGAACAGATTTGCGTGTTTAAAACGTATAAAAGTCGTTCGTAGTGCCTCAGGTATTTGCTATCCTCAGTCGTGACGCCCAATTAGGACTATCACCAACAATATGATGCGGTCGGACATAAAGACCGCCGACTTCGGATGCAGGATTATCGAAATGAGAGAAATACAACATTGCCCACACAGAAGTGCAGTAGAAGATAGCCTGTCCAGGTTTTCAGCTATACGAAAAACGACCTTTTTCATGGCATTCCTGTCTCTGTTGACCGGATTGGTGCTGCCAGCCGCAGCGCAGGAAAACGGTGAATACCCGGGATTCAACGATCCATTCAGAGTATATGTGGGTGGTTTCTCGCCACAACTAAGCTCGACGATTACGATTAACGGCGACGTCGTGACACCGCCACCCATCAATATTGAGGACGTGCTCGGCGTGAGCGACGGCGAATCCGTAGTCTGGGGCGGTGTCCAATGGACGATTTCCCAACGTAACTCCATTGAATTGGAGTTTTTTCAATTGAATCGCGATGGATTCATCGATCTTTTCCCGGAGCCAATAGAGGTCGGTGACCTGATCATTGAGAGCGGGTCGATCAATTCAGCATTCGATGTCGGCGTGAGCAGACTGACGTATGGATTCTCGCTTAAGCGCAGCGAGCGCATGAATCTGCAACTAAAAGCCGGGCTGCACATCGCCGATATGTCGGTGGGGCTGCAGCTAATGGGAGCGGTGTGTGACGTTAGTCTGGGCGAGATGCCACCCGGCTGCCCGGGAGCGCAAACACCGCCACTTGAGTCAGAAGACGTGACGGCACCGCTGCCACATTTCGGAGTATCGTATTCATATGCGTTCAGTGAAAAAACTGCTGCCAGATTCCAGGTTATCGGATTCGCGATTGAAATTGACAATATCGACGGCAGCCTGGTCGAAATTGACGCAGATATTGACTGGAAACCGTGGCGACATTTCGGCTTTGGTCTTGGCCTGAGATATTTTAATGTCAATGTTGAAGCGCAAGGTTCGAACCTGAACGGTGAGTTTGATCTTGAGTATTATGGGCCGGCGGTGTACGTTTCAGGGTCGTTTTGAAGCGGATATTATGTTTTCGCCAGATACAAGAAAGGCCCCAAATGGGCCTTTTTTTGTGCCTGGCGGAGAGGGCGGGATTCGAACCCGCGGTACGCTATAAACGTACACTCGCTTTCCAAGCGAGCGCCTTAAGCCGCTCAGCCACCTCTCCTGCAAAACTTCAATCCAATTCCAATCACCGAGGGCGGGATTGATTCGGGACATCCTGTCCCTCACCCTGCGGGCGCGCTCCGCGCGTCCAAATCTGCTCCTGCAGATTTGTGATCCAGATCGCCTTTGAGCGATCCTCACCCCTTCGGGGCGCACTGCGTGCGTCTAAAACGCTGGCGCGTATTGACTCGGACCATCCATGGTCCTCGCCCTCGCATACTCGGGTCGCTTCGCGGTCCAAATCGGCAATCCTGCCGATTTGTATCGAACCCGCGGTACGCTATAAACGTACACTCGCTTTCCAAGCGAGCGCGTTGATGTCGCGCATCCTGCGCGCCACCCTGCGGGCGCTTTCGCTGTGCTCAAGCGTCCAAAATCGCTCCCGGCGATTTTGTAAGCCGCTCAGCCACCTCTCCGGAAATATTTCAACGCCTACTCTTCAATTTTTAATGTTGGTGGCCGGTCCAGGCATCCCGATCCAGGCTCTCTTGGGGGCCTCGGTGACGCCTCCGGGATAACCATTTCGTTAAGCGACTGCAGCTGGTCAAGGTCATCAGGTGCCTCGATACGTTTGCCGCCGGTTGCCGACTCATAAAACTGCGGTTCATCGCAAGTCGGCCCGCTGCCGCAACCCGTGATCGCCATTGTGCTTATCACGAGGCAAAATATGCCTGTCCTGCCAACCATGCTTTTCAAAATAGTTTCCATTTATTCGTTGTGTTCCAGCACTTGAACGCTGGCAAGACCGTAAAATCCGATCAAATTCGCTCCAATTCAAGGCACGCGATGTTACTGTTCTCAGGACTAACTGGCAAGACAACTTAAGTGGCAGCATTGTCGTGGCCCGGTGAGCGGCAATCAGACCATCGCAGTCCTTCCAGTAATTCGATTTAAGTGTAGGTAGATTCTCTAATAATGACACAACTTATTGTTTTATCAGCTGTTGGTAGTGACCGCCCTGGTGTCGTGAAAGATATCAGCGAGGCAGTCCTCGCCTGTGGGGGCAATATTGAAGAAAGCCGGATGGCAGCACTCGGCGCCGAATTCGCCGTGCTCCTCCTGATTTCCGGGAACTGGCACACGCTCACAAAGCTTGAGAAGGAGCTCGACAAACTGAAGGGTGTTGAGGGCCTGACCATTAATCTGAAGAAGACCGGTGCCCGTAATGACCAGAAAGACTGCATTCCTTATGGCGTTGATGTCGTTTGCCTGGATCAGCCCGGTATCGTATTTCACCTGGCAGAATTTTTTGCGGCCAGAAATATCGAAATCTCCGATCTCGCGACACGACGTTATGCCGCGGCACATACTGGCGCGCCGATGTTTTCGGTGCAAATGACCTTGAATATTCCTGGCACGGCACCCATTTCACAGTTACGGGACGAGTTTCTGGATCTGTGCGAGCAGTTGAACCTCGACTCGATCCTGGAGCCGGTAAAGCTCTAGCCCGAACATTGCATGAGTGGGCGGGACTGTCGGTTTCTGTGCCGGGTGCAGCGCGGCCGATCGTGCGAGAGACGCAGCAAGGGACTACGTGTAGAGCAGGATCGGGCGCGATGTGCCGGCACAGAAGGCGACAGCCCGGCAGGCGCAAACTGTAACCCTTCCACCCGGCCGAAAATGACTCAACCATTTAAATCATAGTCCAATTCTATTTACGAGCGCCGGCAATCATGCAATGTTCGGGCTTGCTGACTGCAGGATCGTTACTACCCGTGTT
>QNFK01000166.1 GCA_003645495.1 Gammaproteobacteria bacterium | reverse complement strand
TGACTTCGCGGGTCGGGCTCTAAGGATGTAGCCGTGTAATATCGGCCACCAGATCAATGGTGGAAGCTCTATCACACGCGGGTCGGACAGGAATTCGCTGAGATAAGTGCGTACCGCTGCGGGCGTCGCGGCGTCCGGCGTGCCCAGATTCACCAGCAGAACACCCAGCGAGTCGGGCAATCCGTGTTCGTATTGTGGTGCTGATTCGAAGGCTGGCATAAGTCCCGGTGCGCACCCTGAGGTGACGTAAGTGTTTGACGAACAGTACTAATAGTTTGCTAAAAAAGCCATTCATGGCCTTCCTAAACTCGTCAGGACCGGCGCCAGTAATGCCGTATCATTACACTCTGATTTGAGGAGCATCTGGCAATGCGGGACGACTCACAAACAACAGGAATACCGACCGATCGGCAGACACTGGTACGCGACATCGCTGTTCTGCAGGTCAAACTGGTGGTCGATGGTCTGCGCGATTTCATACTGGTGCCGATTTCGATGATCGCCGGCATTATCAGCCTGGTCAAGATCGGCAAGGAGCCGGCAACGGAATTCTATGATTTGCTGAAGATGGGGCGCAGGAGTGAGCGCTGGATCAATCTTTTTGGCGCCGCCGAGCGTGTGTACGGTCCGGCGAGTGAAGATGATCAACAGATGCCCGAGGATATCGATTCACTGGTCAGTCGCGTCGAGTCTTTTGTTGTCGACGAGTATAAAAAAGGCGGTGTGACAAAACAGGCAAAAGATCAGGTGGACAAGGCGCTCAACACGCTGCAGAAGCGTGCGAAACGCAATAAAAAACCGTAGGAGCGGCTGTCTTAGCGGCTGCACTTCCGTCGCAGAGGGCAGGGATGTACGGTTGCAAAGATGCCGCTCCCACGCATTCTTCCAAATCTGGCAGGAGCTTTCCAGCCGACGATCATGGGGACGGAAAATGGCGCCCTTTTCCGTGCTCCGTCCCCTCTATTTGTCGTCGTTGGTTCTTCGAATCCCTTCCTGCTATGCATTATGTAAAATTCACGGCAACATAGACAACTGGCCGTCGTAAACTGACATTCGTAGCATCCGCACTAACGGAAAAACAAAAATGACAAGCTGCAAGACCGCACTTTCCACAATTCCAATGATTGCATTCATGTTGGTGTCTACGCCGGTTCTCGGCGACGAAATCAATTGTCAGGGCAAGTTCGGAAAAGTGAAGTTGGATGGCAATGTCGTCATCGCCGCACCTTGCACACTAAACGGAACCACGGTCGACGGAAACATCAAGATATTCGCAGGCGGTTCGCTGGTCGCCATTGGCGCCGTCATCGACGGCAGTATCAAGGCTGACACCGCGGACTTCATCGATCTGCAAAATACAGAAGTTGATGGCAATGTTGATCTCAAAGAGATGGTTGGCGATATCAGCTATATTCGCGACAGCACGATCGACGGCCATGTGAAACTGAAGAAAAATCGTTCACGCCTCAGACTGCTGCGAAACTATATTGACAACAACTTACAGGCAGATGAAAACAGTGGCGGTGTCGTCATCTCTGATAATGTTATTGATGGCAATTTGCAATGCAAAAAAAATAGCCCAGAGCCCGAGGGCGGCAACAACATGGTTTCCGGCAAGATGAAAGATCAATGTAGTGGTCTCCAGGCGGCAACAGAGTCGGGAGGGTCGGGAAATGATGGCGGCACCGGGTCAACCGGTGGGTCGGGCAGCGGTGGTGGCACCGGAACAACTGGCGGGTCCGAGACACCGCCGTTTGAAGTGAATGTTGGAGCTGGCGGAGGTGGTTTGAGCGGACCGCTGCTCATCGTGTTTTTGCTCGTTGTTGGCCTGCCGCGATTACTACGGCGACGGCGCGACCGGCAATATAAAAGTTATCAACGCGCTTCCCACGCAATCTTTTGAGGTATCACGCTTCCCACGGTTAGCGTTGCACGTCCCGACCGGAAATCAGGTCATCAAAGTTGGGTGGCGGGTGATCCGGCCCCATGCGACCGGCTTTTAAACGTCGTATGTAGTCTTTGTAAGTCCGCATCGCCTGGTAGCCGAAGATCCAGCAAATGGGCAGGTTCGCATAAATGATTACGCCAAGGCCGATGCCGGTCATGTTGTCGAGATCGGCGCTGGTTTTAATGTGCCCGAGTGTCGCGACGAATGTGAGTGAGCAATAAATCAGTCGATAGGGCATCGCACTCTTGTTGCCCCACATATAAACAGCACCTTGTTCACCGTAATAGCCCCAGGCAATGATCGTGGAAATCGCGAAAAGCCAGGACGCGATTGTGATCAACCATTTGCCAAGTCCCGGTGTGACCGAGTCAAAGGCTTTCGCAGTCAAAGTCGCGCCAACATGGTCCTGGTAGAAACCACCGTTGACGACCTGCGGTTCGACCGACCCATCGAATGGTTGCCATGCGGCTACAAATTTATTGCCATCTATCGATACGCTGCCTGTTATGCGATGCAGGTTCTGCCCGGTTGCAGCATTGTCGCCGGCTGCGACGATCATGAGTAATGGCTCCTGGTCCTGCCAATCGCCTGCCGCCGCTAGCGGAGTATCCGGATAAGCCCAGCCGGTAGCGGTCTGAACTGCCTGCGGCGGACTATCGAACGCAACATCAGGAGCGCGATTCCAGATACCGGTAGATAAGATAATCAGCGCGGTGAAGGTACACACGACGATCGTGTCGATGAAGGGCTCCATGCCACCGACCAGGCCCTCGCGAGCGGGCTCGTCGGTCTTCACAGCAGCATGCGCGATGGCTGATGATCCCTGGCCGGCTTCGTTAGAAAACACAGCGCGTTTCATGCCAAAAAGAAAAGCCGAGCCAACAGTGCCGCCGATAAACGCCCCGGTTGCATCGGCCTGCGTAAATGCGGACGTAATGATCAGTCCCATCATTGCCGGAATCTGATCGAAATTGGCGAACAGCACATAAAAGCCGGCGATGATGTAGACAAAGACCATGCCGGGCACAAGCGTAGCGGTGACTTTGCCAATTCGCTTGATGCCGCCAAGGAGGACCGCAGCGACGATAGTGGTGAGAACGACACCGGTGATCCAGCCGGGTACGCTGAAGTACTCGTTGGTTATGTCGGCGACGTTCCATGCCTGGAACATATTGCCCCCGGTGCCGGAGGACACCATGACAGTAAACGAATACAGAACTGCCAGCCCGGTGCCAATCCAGCCAAGCCGGGGATTCATTCTTTTGAGCGCCTTACCGGCGACCCACATGGGTCCGCCGTGGGGGTTGTCGGGATCGTCGGTGTTGCGATAGAGCATGGCCAGGGTGACTTCCGTCAACTTGATCGACATACCCAGAAAGCCGATCACCCACATCCAGAAAATTGCACCCGGACCACCCAGGGTGATGGCGAGCGCTACACCACCGATATTGCCGAGCCCCACCGTTCCGGACAAAGCTGCGGACAGCGCCTGGAAATGGTTGATAGCGCCGGGATCATTCGGGTCATCGTAAACGCCGCGGACTACTTTGGGCCCGTGGGTTAGCGCCCGAAACTGGGAGAAGCCACTCCAGAAGGTAAACAGGACGCCAGTTGCGGCGATGATATAGATCCACGTCTCGTTCCACAGAACGGCATTGATCGCGGCTAAAGTCTGGCTCAACTCACCCATGCATTCCCCCACGCAATCGATTTGCTCGAAATTTTAACAGGCCGTCGAAACCCTTTTTCTTCTTTAGCCAGAGGCTGGTTTATGCCGCTTCCATGATCGCAGTGACACCCATGCCACCCGCGGCACAAACAGATATCAGTCCGCGGCCGCTGCCTTTTTCATGCAGCATCTTGGCCATTGTCGCGACAATTCTGGCGCCGGTTGCAGCGAATGGATGACCAATCGCAAGACTACCGCCTTTAACATTTAGTTTAGCGAGCTCAATCGGGCCCATGGGTTGGTTTCTGCCCAGCCGGTCACGACAAAATTGCTCCGATTGCCACGCCTTCAGAGTGGCGATCACCTGCGAAGCAAATGCTTCGTGTATTTCATAAAAATCGAAATCCTGCAGCTGCAAATCCGCGTCCTTGAGCATATCGGACACGGCGTATGCCGGCGCCATCAGAAGGCCTTCGACGCCGACGAAGTTAACGGCGGCTACTTTGCAATGCGTAAGGTAGGCGATGATCGGCAGGTTTTTTTGTTTCGCCCACTCTTCGGATGTAAGCAACACCGCAGCAGCGCCATCAGTCAATGGCGTACTGTTGCCGGCGGTCATCGTGCCCGTTTCGCTTCTGTCAAACGCCGGTTTCAGCGCCTGCAGTTTTTCAAAAGTTGTGTCGCGGCGAATGTTGTTGTCCTCCTCCGCGTCCTGAAATGGAACCACGAGGTCATCGTAAAAGCCGGTGTCATAGGCAGCCGCTGCTTTCATGTGACTGGCCAGGGCCAACTGGTCCTGGTGTTCACGGGTCACTTCGAATTCCTTGGTCGTAATCTCGGCGCTTTGTCCCATGGATAAACCTGTTCGTGGTTCGATCACACCAGGGAGTTGTGGTTTGAGATGTCCCGGCCGGAGCGAAAGCCACGGCTTCAGCTTCTGACCAAACGATCTGCCACGAGCGCTCGCCAAAAGCAGGGAGCGAAACTTGTCGGAGTAAACAATGGGCGCATCGCTGATCGAGTCGGTGCCGCCGGCGATACCGACGTCTATCTGGCCGAGAGCGATTTTGTTGGCAATGTTGATGCAAGCCTCGATACTGGTGCCGCAAGCTCGTTGCATATCGACGCCTGGCGTGCGCAAGGACAGTCCGGCGCCGATTGCGCATTCCCTGGCAAGGTTCCAGTCTTTGGAGTGCTTAATAACCGCACCGAGCGCAACATCACCGAGTGTCTGGCCTTTCAAATCGTATTTATTGACAAGGGCGGTCAGGGTCGCCGTCATCATGTCCTGGTTGGAGCAGTCCGTATAAATTGAATGGGCACGACAAAAGGGGATTCTCAACCCGCCAACCACCGCCACCCGTCTCGCTCGCCCGTCATGCAACATACTTGTCTCCGTGCGCTAAATACTGGTCTGATACTTCCTGCGTGGCAACCTTACACTATTGCCGGACCGGATCGTAACCACTACATTCTGCCCCTGAACCATTGAATTCGGAAAAGAGACAAAAACAGTGTCCTCATCAAAAAAGAGCTGGCTGCAAGAGTCGAAGGCGTTATTGATCCTCGCGGGGCCGCTCATCGTCAACAACCTGTCGATCGCCGGCATGCAATTTGCGGATGCGGTCATGGCGGGGCGCCTGGGGGCGGAGTCGCTTGCGGCGGTTGCTGTCGGCGGCAGCATCTGGTTTCTTGGCTTCACAGTGATGCTGGGATTAATGATGGCGATCTCGCCGATCGTGGCGCGTCACTATGGTGCCGGCGATCAGGAACTGATCGGGCGATATAC
>QNFK01000165.1 GCA_003645495.1 Gammaproteobacteria bacterium | reverse complement strand
CATGAGAACCCCCCTGGGATCCACCCTGGGAACCGCCCTGGGAACCACCCTGAGACCCGCCCTGGGAACCGCCCTGCGAACCGCCTTGAGAACCGCCTTGGGATCCACCTTGGGATCCACCTTGGGAACCACCTTGAGAACCGCCCTGGGAACCACCTTGCGATCCGCCCTGGGAACCACCTTGCGATCCGCCCTGAGAACCACCTTCGGAACCACCTTGGGAACCACCGGAAGATCCACCGGACATGCCGCCAGGCATGCTGCCACCTGAACTACCGCCCGATGAACCGCCGCCTGAGGGGCCCGGGATAGTCACAGAACAACCAGCCAAAACCAGCATCACCGCAAGCGCGGCGCCACCAGCGAAATATTTAACAGGGATTGAGCCTTTTCGGCCTGTTGAGTTCATCGACTTACCGCCTTCATTAACTGCTTGTTCATCCAAAATCGACGCCGGCGCAAAGCTACAGAATGCCGGGTCGCGGCCACCTTATGTTTGATTGGATAAGCATTGGTAACGTTAAGTTCCATCTGAGTTACCACAGTTTGCGCCTATCACCTGCGACCGGAATGAGTATGACCATAATACGGCAGGGCCACTGTCGCAACAGCTTAAATGAGCTGTCGGTAATTAGCTTTATCAGGCTTGATTGGCCATAGAGAAATCATGCCTATCTATTTGTTTTTATTAATTATATTGTGAATCGAAATATCGATCTGAAATCGTCAGCAAACGAACCGGGCCGGCGCCGCATGCCAGTGCCGCCAACCAACTTTACATAGCAGCAACCGACCCGACAAAACAGCTCTGTTCGGGGGTAGATCAGAACCATCTGCCGGATCGGTTTTTTAGCGGCTTGTCATGTCTCCTGGTTGGATAATTCATCGCCTCCCTGGTGTCGGCGATGCGATCCTTTCCTGCCAATACGGTCGGCCATTTTTTGCTGTTGTTCAGCTGTCAGGACAGCATGAATTTCGCCACGAACCCTGCCACGCAAGAGCGTCCTTTCTGCCTCCAGCTGGCCACTATCCGCCGACAGATCCTGCAAGGCTGCGTTGTAATTTGCGTCATTCACATCAAGCGCGCGCAATGCTTCGTGATTCGCACGGCTACGTTCACGCAACGAGTCACCTTCAGGCTTCGCTGCCAGCAATATGTTGCTGATAGTCTGCGATTGCGTTTCATCGAGATCAAGATGACGCCCCATCATCTCCACCATGCGCTCGGGATCGCCGGAAAAGTCAGGCCGCATACCCTCGTGGCTACGATGCCGGTCGCGATCGCCACCTGCATCCGGGTGTTGTTTTGCGATGACGGCGGTTGCGCCGGCGAAAATCGCCACTATCGTCAAAGTCGTTAATAATTTCCTGGTCATGTTGTTACCTCTGTTTGCCTTAGTGGTTGCGAAGTGGTTGTAGTTGTCATGGCAAAAGAATACTGCTTCGGTTGACTACAAACGTCAGCATAGCCACGGGCACTGCCAAGAATTGTCAAGGAACACACGCCTGCCGTTGCGCGGCCTGACGCTTTGGCGGACGATGTAATCCGGCACCACGAGATTGATATTAAGTACGATGACCGGCCACGCAAAAACCACCAACATCCTTCTGATCGACGACGACCAGGAGCTGGGCGCGATGCTGCAGGACTTTCTTGCAGCGGATCACCTGACATTGTCTGCCAGTCATACGGGTGAGAACGGGCTCGCAGCGTTTGAGAAGGGCGGCTTTGACTTGTTGATTCTCGACATCATGCTGCCGGGCATCAGCGGCCTTGATGTACTGAAGAAGATCCGGCAAAAAAGCAATGTTCCCGTGATCATGCTTACGGCGCGTGGCGACGATATTGATCGCATCATCGGGCTGGAGTTTGGCGCCGATGACTACCTCGCCAAACCGTTTAACCCGAGAGAGCTGACCGCCCGCATCAAAGCAATCCTGCGCCGGGCGAGGAACGACCACAGCAATGTTCAGCAATTGTCGCTGGGCGGCATCGACCTGAACGTTCGCACAAGGGTTGCGATGGTTGACGGCAAGGAATTGACACTCACCGGCACAGAATTTGAAATTCTAAAATTCCTGCTTGAAGTGCCGGGCGAAGTTGTCAGCAAGGAACAGCTCAGTGAGCGTGCGCTTGGTCGTCGGCTACTGCCCTATGACCGCAGCATCGACACCCACATCAGCAATTTGCGCGGCAAGCTGGAACGCGCCGGCAACAGGAACGACACGATTCAGAATCAACGCGGCATCGGCTATTTGCTGGTCCCTGGCAGTTAGTCCGGGCTGGCAAACAAGGCAATACTGATCATGAAAAGTCTTTTTGTACGGTTCTTTTTGTCTTTCTGGTTAATCATCGGCATCACGATCGGTGCGGCCGCGATCGGTGGTTTCTGGTACGCGGAGCGTATGCGCGACACCATGGAAAGTTTTGAGCTTGGTGATTCAATGCTCGATGCAAGCGCAGCACTCGACGCTGGTGGACGTGAAGGACTCGCCAGTTGGCTAAAAGATTTTCCGCAATCCCAGGCCGTAACTATTTTTGTCCTTGACCAGCGCGGTCAAGATATTCTTGAACGACGTGTTCCACCCTGGATAGCAAGAGGGTTTCGACGCCACAGACAACACGAGCACGACGATCGACGTAACCTCGATGAACCGGTAAATCTGCGCCGTGCGCGGCCGGCTCCACAATTGGTTACGACGAGCGGCGATACCTACACTTTTTTTGTAATGCCTTCACGAATCCCGGACGCGGTCCTTGGCAGCACGGATGCCCGTTTGTTGCTGCTGATCTTCGCATTGCTGGCCAGCGGCCTGGTGTCCTACGCATTGGCGAGCGCCATCTCCAGACCAGTGCGCAAACTTCGCGATGCAACGATTGCACTGGCGGACGGCGATCTAAACGTGCGCGTGGCAGATTCGATCGGCAAGCGGCGCGATGAAGTTGGCATGCTCGGTCGTGAGTTTGACTCGATGGCGGAGAAGCTGCAGCGTGCCGCCCTGCAACAAACTGAGCTTTCGAGAAATATCTCGCATGAACTTCGTTCCCCGCTCGCGCGCATGCGGGTCGCCGTTGAACTTGCGAAAAGGCAGGCCGGGGACCTACCGGAATTCGACAGACTGGATGTTGAAGCAGAACGGCTGGACAGCCTGATCGGCCAGATCCTGAGTTATACGAAACTTGACGTCGCCCCGCACCAGGACCCGGAGTCAGTCAAACTGGATGAGCTGATTAGCGAGGTCGTTGAAAACGTCAACTATGAATGCAAGGCTGAGGGTATCTCGGGAGTGTCTGTATCTTCAGATATTGGCGCATCACCATCGATTTGCGGTTACCCCGGCGCACTGGTCAGCGCAATTGAAAACATATTGCGAAATGCAGTCAGGCACAGTCCACCAAACAGTGACGTTTCAATCAGCCTGGAGCAGAAAGATGGTGAAGCAATAGTGGAAGTCGCAGATCACGGCCCGGGTGTAGACGAAGACGATCTGGCAGAACTTTTCGAACCATTTTTCAGAACGAGAAAATCTGCGGAGTCAGATCGCGATCACGGCACCGGTCTGGGGTTGGCCATTGCTGAACGCGCTGTGCGCATGAATGGTGGAAGAATAGCTGCTGAGAATCGTGTGGGCGGTGGGTTGCTCGTGCGGGTAGTTTTGCCGGTGCAAAAGGGTTTGTCCTAATAGGACCAAGCGTTGTGGATTCATAGTTCGGTCAATCCATAAATTTTCTTGCGGCATGGCATTCGCGGCGTCTTCGCTCTCGTATTTTTCTGCGCACTGCAATTTATCACAATAGTTTAGACAGCCGCTCCTACAGATTTGCGCGTATCTGTAGGAGCGGCTGTCTCAATGGAAGTACATATGTTCCAGAGCTTAGGAACGTACAGGAACGAAGTTGCCGCGAATGGTTCGATAAGGCTTACGATAAAGTATCACCGACAGGTCGTCCGGCTTGCTCGGCTGATGCATGGTTTCAATCGTCATTCTTCTTTTTGCCAGGCCCGTCATTGCATCGATGGCTTTCGACAGGGGTCCTTTGCGAATTATTTCGGTGATCTCATGAATATGGATGTTGTCGGTGAGACCATCGCTTGCAAGCAGGACTGTATCGCGTGGGCTGAGCTTGATTTCTGCGGCTAAATCGATGCGCATGTCGATAGTGCCAATGAAATTGGATACCAGGTGGCGTTCCTCATGGTGCAAAGCAGCCCGTTGATCAAGAAAGCCTGCTTCAACTGCAAACCCGGTCGGTGAATGCGCCATTGTTTGTGATTTGATGCGCCCGCGCTGGCCAACCACCATCGCCTCTGAATCCCCGATCTGATAGGTGCGCAGAATCAGCGCTTCTATCGTGACGACGGTCATCGTTGTCGCTGATCCGTTCGCTAATGCCAGGACTGCCTGGTTCGCCGCATCGATACCGTTCAGAATCGCAGTACGCAACAGCATTGTTTCTTCCATTGCGTTGTTCAATGAGTCCCGCAACGCGTGTATAGCCGTTTGTGATGCGCGTCGACCTGCCGGAAGACCACCTGCGCCATCCGCGACAACCAGAACGACCGCATCCGGTCCATACGGAATTGCAGCGACGCTATCCTCGTTCTCGGTCTCTTTGTCGGGCGCGGGACAGGTATAAGCAATCATTGAACCTCCACCGATTTGCACATCAAGCTGCTGCGGCGCCGTTGCGCCGTCGAGCAGAATGATATCGTCAACCAGTCCGTCCATATGTTTGTTTCTTTCGTAAATCCTTTAGGTTCGCTTTACCGGCTCTCTGCACCAGGCACAAAAATTCCAATACTCTTTAACGATGCCCCAGTTACACGCCTTGCACTTATGCTTGCTACCGGGAATTTTCCAGGGTCGTTTAACTTTGCTGCGACACCATGGGCAATAGCGCATGAAGGGCATCAGCGGTTGTTTGCAACGGGTATTGGAACATTTGCTTACATAGCGTTTGTCCGAATAGCGCCGTGTCGTTTCGGCTTCGAAACCCGGCCCGTAACACCAGGCGCAATAATTCCAGTCAATCTTGACGCCGCGTTCACAGCGCGGGCAATGCGCCGGCATTCGTGTCGTCGCCCCGCGCGCCGGATTGTCGAACCCGCACCAGGGGCAAGCCTTCATACTCTCGGCGACCGGTCCCTCGCAACGTCGGCACTGGTGTCGGGTATCCAGCTCGGCACGAAACTGGCGTTGAAACTCACGCCACTGTAATTGCCGCCAGGAAGAACCGGGTTTCGCCGTTTTCTTGCTGCCATTGCGTTTCGATGCCCGTCTTTGCTTTCGCGCCCTACTTTGTAACTCCGCGAACGCGGCGTACCGCTCGATCGCATTCTTGTAACGATCCGCCGGATCAAGCTGAATCGCCTTACGCAGCATCTCGGCCACTTCAGGACGTATGCGTTCCTGCAATTT
>QNFK01000164.1 GCA_003645495.1 Gammaproteobacteria bacterium | reverse complement strand
TATGGTTATGACTGGACGCGTGAGCTTACTACCTGCAAGCCTGAGTATTATCGTTGGGAACAGTGGCTCTTTACGAAGTTGTTCGCGAAGGGTCTCGTCTATCGCACGAATTCTATTGTTAACTGGGATCCCGTCGATCAGACGGTATTGGCCAACGAGCAGGTAATTGATGGTCGGGGCTGGCGTTCGGATGCGCTGGTTGAGCGGCGTGAGATTCCGCAGTGGTTTATGAAAATCACTGCCTATGCAGATGAGCTGCTGGATAACCTGGATCGGCTCGAGGGCTGGCCGGACTCGGTCAAGACGATGCAGCGCAACTGGATCGGGCGCTCCGAAGGTATCGAGCTGTCGTTCGATGTGCAGGGTGAAGACGAGAAGCTCAGCGTGTACACGACGCGTCCGGATACGTTGATGGGCGTTACCTACATGGCTGTTGCTGCCGAGCATCCGTTGGCGCAGAAGGCTGCTGCGTCGCAGCCTGATGTTGCAGCATTCATCGAGGACTGCAAGAAGATGCAGGCTGCTGAAGCAGCGCTCGAGACCATGGAGAAAAAGGGCATGCCCCTTGGCATATCTGCGATTCATCCTATTAGTGGTGAAGAGGTGCCTTTGTGGGTCGCCAACTTTGTGTTGATGGGTTATGGCACCGGCGCCGTTATGGCGGTTCCCGGGCATGACCATCGGGACTGGGAGTTTGCGAACAAGTACGGCTTGCCAATTACGCAGGTCATCACGCCCGCGGATGGCAGTAGTATCGATGTCTCTGAAGGTGCGTATGTTGAATATGGCCTGAGTGTGAATTCCGGCGATATTGACGGCATGACGTTTGAACAGTCTTTTGCTGCGATTGCGGACAAGTTCGAGGCAGAGGGTCGTGGCAAGCGGACCGTCAATTATCGGCTGCGTGACTGGGGGGTTTCGCGACAGCGTTACTGGGGTACGCCCATTCCGATTATCTATTGCGATGATTGCGGTGCCCAAACCGTGCCCGAAGATCAGTTGCCGGTGGTGTTACCCGAAGATGTTGAATTCACCGGTGTAGGTTCACCGCTGAAAAGTATGCCGGAGTTTTACGAAACCGAGTGTCCGAAATGTGGCAAGCCGGCGAAGCGCGAAACAGATACGTTCGATACTTTTGTCGAGTCGTCCTGGTATTTCGCCCGTTACGCCTGTCCCGATAGTGATAAAGCGATGCTGGATGATCGCGAAAGTTACTGGATGCCGGTCGATCAGTACACGGGCGGTGTAGAGCACGCGATTCTGCACCTGTTGTATGCGCGCTTCTTCCAGAAATTGTTGCGTGACTTTGGATTGTCTTCAGCCGATGAGCCGTTTACCAACTTGCTGACGCAGGGCATGGTGCTCAAGGACGGCGCCAAGATGTCCAAGGCCAAGGGCAATACGGTTGATCCGCAGGCCCTCATTGAAAAATTCGGCGCCGATACAGTCCGGCTTTTCATGATGTTCGCTGCACCGCCAGAGCAAGCCCTCGAGTGGTCTGATGATGGCGTGCAGGGCGCATCGCGATTCATGAAACGCTTCTGGAACGCCGTGCATAAATTCAGTGCAGAGGGTCCTGCACCGGTATTGGATATTGCAGCGCTGGATGATGGACAGCGCGACCTGCGCCGCAAGACGCACCAGACCATTGCGAAGGTAAGTGATGATATAGGACGTCGCTACACATTCAATACTGCTATCGCTGCGACGATGGAGTTGCTCAATGCAGTGAATCGGCTCGAAGATTCAACCACGCAGGGACGGGCGGTAGTGGGTGAAGCGCTTGAGGCCGTCGTTTTGTTGTTGTCGCCGATGGTGCCGCATATCTGTCATGCACTCTGGCACGTCCTGGGACACGAAACTGCGCTGGTCGATGAGCGCTGGCCAGCGTTCGACGAATCGGCGCTGCAGCAGGACATGATTGAAATCGTTGTGCAGGTCAATGGCAAGCTGCGCGGTCGAATCAGGGTCGCGACGGATACAGCGAAAGACAAGGTTGCTGAACTCGCCCTCGCCGACGAAAATGTGCAGCGATTTATTGCGGGCAAGGACGTGCGCAAGACGATCGTGGTTCCCGGAAGGCTGGTCAATGTCGTCGTTTGAATTTTCACTGAAAAATGCGTTTGTAGCGGCATTACTGCTGGTGCTGCTCACCAGCTGTGGTTTTCAAATGCGTGGCGCCAGGTCGGTTCCCGCGGAGATGTCCTCCACATACATCGAGACCACGGATCGGCACAGTCTTTTTTACCGTCGCATGCGTGACAGTTTGCGCGCTGCCGGCATCGAACTGGTTGAATCACCGGTGGAAGCAAACGCTACGTTTTCAATCCTCTCTGATATGACCGGCCAGCGTGTACTTTCTGTATCAACACGCAATGTTCCGCGTGAGTTCGAGGTCTTTTACACGGTTGTTTACAGCCTTAAAACCGAGAAAGAATTCTTGCTTGACCCGCAAACGCAAACACTGACGCGTGATTACAACTGGGATGAAACGCAGGTTTTAGGCAAAGAGAAAGAAGAACAATTGATGCGTGAGGCGATTGTTGACGACCTGGTGCGCACCATCCTGATTCAATTGTCGGCCCTGTAACACGACACAATCGCCCCGGTCATGAGTCCGCATCTCTCCGCAGACAAAATACTGCAGATATCCGACGTCAAAGCAGACGTCGTAAATCAACTCCTGGGCCGATACGGACTGGTAGCGGAATATGTTCCTGACGCTGCGCCGATCACGGCAAGTTTCTGGGGTGAACCGGAGGCCGGCATTGTTGGGCGCCAGGTTTTTGTTCGTGGCGATACACCTGTGCATTCGATGTTGCATGAGGTCTGCCACATTATTTGCATGAGCGCAGAGCGGCGCGATTCATTGTATCGCGATGCCGGTGGCAACGATCTCGAGGAGTCGGCAGTTTGCTATCTGCAGGTCATACTTGCGGATTTCATGACCGGTGTTGGCCGGGCACGGCTTATGCAGGATATGGACAGCTGGGGATACAGTTTTCGACTTGGCAGCACAGAATGCTGGTTCGCTGACGATGCCGATGATGCGCGAGCCTGGTTGATAGAGAAAGGTCTTCTAACTGTAGAGAACAAACCGGTTTTCAGATTGCGCGGAGCGCCCGCCATCTGAACAGCACGTCGTGTTGCATACATAAAATCAGTAACTTAACCGTTCCGCTGGAACTTCGACGGCACACTGTGCACTATGTTGGTCCGCTCTGATCGGTGGTCGGCAACACATGGCTCTCATTCGATACGTATTGTATTTCTTTGGTATCGCGTTATTTACGTGGCTGCTTACGCTGCTGGAGATTGCCTCACCTGGCAGCTTGCAGCCACAGGATTATTCCGGCCCTGTCGATTCACTCGGCATCCGGAATTATTCACCGATCGAAATTATTCAACCTGGCATTCTGATTATTTGCGGGCTGTTGTACGCCTGGGTTGCGAAACACTGTCCGTCGCAGCGACCGATCGCATTCCTTTTTGGTGGCATGGCGCTCGCATTCACCATTCGCGAGCTGGATTTTTTCTTTCATCGCTATGTTGCTGATAATTTCTGGCAGGTATTGATTGGAATTATCGCTGCATTCCTGATCGCCTATACCTACCGACAGCGACGGCGATTCCGGATTGCATGGCTGCGATTGTGGCCCTCGCCGGGGCTGACGTTGTTGTTTGCAGGAGCAATCATCATGTTCGCTTTTGTGCGCCTGGTCGGGCACGAGCCGCTGTGGATGGCGATACTCGGTGATGGCTATCAACGCGCGATGAAACTGGCCGTCGAAGAATTCATCGAGCTACTGGGCTATTTCCTGTGGTTGATTGGCACGATCGAATACACCTACCAGGCGCGGGCGATTGCTTTCCGGGAACCGCAGCCTGCAGCGTCAAGGCGTCGGGAAAAGAGATTGCCGAAGTCTGAGGGGCGTTTTTAATTCAAAATCCGAACCGGGGTCGAAGCCAGTGCTGTTCCATGAACCTGGCCGTATTTTGTTCACTGTTGCCGGATCGGGCATTCGCGGCTGAAGCCGCTCCTACGATCCTACTGGCCGGATCGAAGGAGCGGCTTCCGCCGCGAATTCTTAGCATCACGACCATTTTGGGTTCATGGAACAGCAGTAGGTTCGACCCCGGTTTCTGCTTGTTGCTATCATTGCGCACTTCTTTTGGGCATAAACAATCACCTGGGGTCCGCAGGGCCGAAATCGTATGACTCTCCATTTACATGACACCTTGCGCGGTAAAAAACGCGCTTTCGAACCGTTACAGGAAGGGCAGGTAACGATGTACCTGTGTGGCCCCACGGTCTATAACTATGCGCACATAGGCAATGCCAGGCCCGCCGTCGTATTTGATCTGCTGGCGAGACTCTTGCGACGCAGTTACAAACTGACCTTTGCCCGCAACATTACGGATGTCGACGATAAGATTAACCAGGCAGCAATCGATACCGGCAAGTCGATTGACGAGATTACCGCGCGTTATATAACAGCCTACAACGACGACATGGGTGCACTCGGTGTGCGGCCACCGGACATCGAGCCACGCGCGACGCAACATATCGATGAAATGATTGCGATGATTGCTCAGCTGATCACGGCGGGCTGTGCGTACGAAGCAGAAGGGCATGTACTGTTTGATGTTTCGTCGGATCCGGACTACGGGCAGTTGTCCAAGCGAGATCTGCGCGAAATGATTGCCGGCGCGCGGGTTGAAGTTGCGCCTTACAAAAAGGCAGCACACGACTTTGTCTTGTGGAAGCCGTCAACGCCCGAATTGCCCGGCTGGGATTCACCCTGGGGACGGGGTCGGCCCGGTTGGCATATCGAGTGTTCGGCTCTGGCTGAAAAGCACCTGGGCCGCACGATCGATATTCACGCCGGCGGGCAGGACCTGGTATTTCCGCATCATGAAAATGAACTCGCGCAAAGTCGTTGCGCGCACGATGGCGAACCGTTCGCGCGTTACTGGTTGCACAATGGATTCCTCAGCCTGG
Organism: Gammaproteobacteria bacterium; assembly: GCA_003645495.1. Classification (GTDB taxonomy): domain Bacteria; phylum Pseudomonadota; class Gammaproteobacteria; order Steroidobacterales; family Woeseiaceae; genus SZUA-117. Next base: position 452 of record QNFK01000164.1, on the reverse strand, counting down.
ATAACACCAAGATGTCCAAGTCGCTGGGCAACGTGTTGCTGGTGCATAACATGGTCAAGACCGTTCCAGGGGAAGTTATCCGTCTGGCGCTCCTGAGCGCGCATTACCGCCAGCCACTCGACTGGTCCGACGATTCACTGGCTGCCGCACGGCGCATGCTGGATCGCCTGTACGGTGCCGTGCGTGGTATTGCGACTACGGCTGAAGAAAGAGCGCAGGCGGAGCCCGCGGGTGCTGTTGTTGCGGCGCTCGAGGACGACCTGAACACACCCAAGGCGCTGGCGGAGATGTTTAATCTTGCACGAGTTCTGAATAAAACAACGGATGATGGTGAACGTCACGAGCTCGCCGCCGAACTACTCGCTTCCGGCGATCTCATCGGGGATACGCAACAAGACATTGAAGCGTGGCGTTCCGGCGCAGACGATGGTGACTTGACCGGTGACGAAATC
>QNFK01000163.1 GCA_003645495.1 Gammaproteobacteria bacterium | reverse complement strand
CGTGTGTGGTGGGGGCGGGGGATGCTTTGGCTTTTTTGCGGGGAATGGGGTGGGTAGGCTGTTGGAGGGGGGCTCGGAAGTCATCCTGATGCGCGGCTAAAGCCGCTCCAGCAGACCGTGCCAATATGTAAGATTTTGCCAGACTCGAGATATTCTGTAGGAGCGGCTGTCTCAATGGATGTACATATGTACCAGGGCGTAGGGATGTGCAGGAGCGAAGACGCCGCGAATGATCGGTGATCTGTGCCAGCTAGTTACCAATATTGATCACAGTAATCGAGACCAGCCCCTCCGGCGTGTTGTGCGAGATACCGCCGAGATAAATCGTATCCGGGGCCAGACCATTCCAGTCAACCGTTACGTCCTGCGTTGTGCCCGCCGTGACGAATGTCGGGCCGGTCGCGGTCATGTTGCCCTGGTCATCCTGCAGGCCGAAGGACCAGCCAAGCAAGGTGTAGAAGGATCCAGGGCCGCCGGCGACATTGTCTGTTTCAAAGCCGTGAATAAACACTACGTAGGTGCCCTCTCCGGGCAACAGGATATCCACCTGTTCACGTGAAGTCGCTTCACCGCTTTGCCCGATTTTTGAGCAGTTGATGCCATCCGGGCAGTAGTAAACGAACATGTCCAGATCGTCGTCGCCGTCGGTTAGCTCGTCAAATGTAGCAAAGCGCAGGAACGCCTGGCCTGCTGGTACGTCAATCAGGTGTGCGGTGACGCCATTTGTTGTGCGGAAGCTGAACGATTTGTTCGGATCCTCGTCAACGAAGCCATCGAGTACCAGCGGCAGTTGCAAGCCATGCACGCCCGGTGAATAGCTGCCGGTGTAGCCGAAATCCACGGGGAAGGTGACACTGCCACTACCGCCGAAGGAGAAGACCTCACCGGGCGCCGAGATCGATAACGGTTGCACGGAAAGCACGCTGCGTACCGCGTGATCTTCACTGACCCAGGTCAGGCTGCCAAAGCGATAAATATCCAGCGGTCCGCTCAGGTAGGTGAGCGTTACGTCATATTCCGCCGTTTGTCCCGCGCCGACCGTCAGACTGGATGGCGATACCTGCACACCAATGCCGGATGGCAGGACGATCTCTGCACTGTACGTTTCGGCGGTGTCGGTTACGTTGGTCACGCGGCGTGTGACAGTTCGCGCGCTGGTCAGTCTCGATACCGAGATTGACGGTTGATTCAGGTCTGCCGGTTCCAGTGACAATCCATTCACCACGAGTTCGTCGCAGCGCGCCTGACTTACATCGGGTGACCCGACACCACAGGAGAATGCATCGTACTCATCGTTGCTGATGTCATAAACGAGACCCGGATCATTCGCCTTGTTCGGGTCGATGTGACCGCTGCCAAAGTCGAAAGGAATCGCTTGCGTCTCTCCGTCAGACAGTTTTATGTTTTGATGAGCAGTAGTCATCAGCGCGGACTTAATTGCAGCGGGGCTCCAGTCGGGATGACCTTGTTTCAACAGCGCGGCTACTCCCGAAATATGCGGGGCTGCCATCGATGTGCCGCTTAAGAATGCGAAAAATTCTCCGGAAACGGAATTGATGGCATCCGGTGTGCTGCCGGCGAGGATATTGATGCCGGGTGCTGTGAGGTCCGGCTTGAAAACGTCGGGGACGGGGCCCGGACCGCGGGAGGAAAACGATCCCATGATATTGCCGGTGTCGGTTTCAGTAAGGAAAAAGCTCTTGTCGAGTACAACGTTGATGACCTGGTCCGCATTGATTTCATCAAGTATGAGGTTGCCATCGGCGGCACCGACCATCAGCGCCGGAATATCGGACAAACCGGCGACGCCGGTCATTACGATCGGGGCACCCGTAATATTAAAGACCACAACCGCGATGGCACCCGCGTCATCAGCGTTGGCAACTTTCACATCAAAGTCGCAACCACCACGCTGGATGAACGCGATGTTGCCTGACACTTCGCTGCCATTCACCAGTGACTGGCAACCATCGAATGAATTGCCAACCGTGCCATCCGGCAACGTGTCGTCATTGTCATCGACCAGGACAAGTTGTCCTTCGATCGGGTCACGGTCAAGCAATGCTGGTGTAAAGGCGGCTTCCTTGACGGCGTATTTGCCGGCGACCGCTGGCGGTGAACTGACCTGCATGGCCTCGAGAGAATGCTCACCAGTGCGGCTGGAAGCGGCCGCGGTTATCACAGCAGGATTGCCTGCCGGTGAGGTGATAGTGTCGAAATTCGGTCCTTCATTGCCGCCTGCGACGACCGCCAGCACGCCGGCCTTGGCAGCTGCCAGTAATGCGATGTCATCGGGTGCAGTAACGGTAAACAGGGAGCTGCCGACGGAGTAATTAATAATGTGCACGCCATCGGCAACTGCCAGGTCAATAGCGTTGGCAAGATCCGATGTGTTGCAACTTGCGCGTGTTGCATCGGGTCGTAACCAACAGGCTTTATAAACGGCGATGCGGGCCTTTGGCGCCATACCCTCAACCCTGCCGAGGAAGGTGCCGAAGATAGATGCTTTAACTCTGTTACCGGCGGCTGTGGTTGCGGTGTGCGTGCCGTGGCCATCAACATCTCGTGGCGAGAAGATTTCATCGACGTCAATGGGTCCGGTAGCATTGGCGCCGTCGACGATAAAACGTGCACCAATCAACTTGTTGTTACAGTTCTCTTCTGTAAATTGAGGACCGGTTTGGCAAACGCCGTTCCAGTTTTCCGGTGGGTCGAATACTTCGACGTCCTCCAGACCGTCAAAACGATGGCAAAGCCACCTGCCAAGCAGTGACACTTCAGCCCAGGTGCTGTGGCACAATTGCGGTCGATCGGCCTCACGTGTGTCCTGTACTGCCGGATGATCCGGTGCAATGCCGCTGTCAATGACGCCAATGACAATGCCATCGCCATCCAGTCCGGGCGCACCACGCAAACCAACGTCGGCGGCAAACAGATCAAGAAAATCTGCACTGAAGTTCGTCGTAAGCGGTCGTACTTCGTCTTCCCAGATGCGCAGCACTTCAGGCATGTGCTCGACTTTGGTGGCTTGTTGCGGTGACATCTTTGCAGCGAAGCCGTTGAGCGCATATTGATAAGTGTGAATTTGCTCGACGCCAGGCCCGGCTCTCGTGATGACACTGGCTTGCTCGCGCACCAGTTTCTCAACGTGGTTTTGCACGGCGGGGTTTTGCTTGTCGAATGGCGTGACGGACGCAAGCTGACCGGGGGACGTTTTGGCAACAGCCCGCGTCGCCGCCGCGGATGTTGCGTGAAATTCCGCGGCCGCCGGTGTCCGCAGCTGCACGATGTAGACCTTGCTGACGTTGTTCGCATCCTCCGTACCCGCGAGCCGGATACTGGCAGGTGAACCACCTTTGCGCAGGCGTGACTCATTATCGGCAGATGCAAAACCCGCCAGAAATATCGCGCACAGAATTGTCAGCCTGAATAACGTCACAGAGATACCGTCATGCAGCACGTTCTCTCATACGTACTGCGTTGATTTTAAATAAAGAAACCGATGTAAACCCCGGTTTTACAAGGATATTACCATATTGTTAGCAAGTAATTGTAGGAGCTCGTCCTGACGAGCGATTAAAGCCTTGCTACGCGTATCAAGCCTCGATCGCCCGTCAGGACGGGCTCCTACAAATTTTACGCATATGTTGAGTACGCAGCGCCCAGTTTACGGCTTCCAGCCAGCGACTCGCTTGTGGGCTGGCTCCTTCTCCGATTTGTGCTTGTCGGCCATTTGCGCGATCCAGTCGAACCACTCCCCCCACGACGGTTGTTTCTGTTCGGTTCGGATTTCCTCCAGCCAGACAGAAAGCTTTCTATACATGGAGGTCATCATGCCGCCGGCAAGCTCCATGACCAGGTCGAATTTGGCGATTCTTTTGTACACCAGCAGACCCATGGTCTCGAAAGTGGTGCTGACAATGACCGCGGCGTCTTCATACTTCGGTCCCTTCTCGCGCATTTCTGCGGCGGAGATTCCGTCTGGCAGCTGGTGCAGGAGAGAAACAGCCCGGGCGAGTTCCGGGTTATAGAATGTCTGCATCAGGTTTGTCGCAATCCTGTCACGTTGCTGCGTGCGATAAACACGAATCTGAAACCAGCCAAAAACAAGCCCCGAAACAATAGTAAACGCGCCAATTATTTCAGCGATCGATGCAATCTGCTCCAGCGACATCCCGGTCATACTCTGCTCCCGCTATTCCCACAACCAGTCCCGTGGACGAAGATAGTTTTCGTACAAATCGGCTTCCGGAGAACCGGCCTCAGGCTGCCAGTCGTATTCCCAACGGACACGTGGAGGCAACGACATTAAAATGGATTCTGTACGCCCGCCTGATTGCAGGCCAAATAAAGTACCGCGATCATAGATCAGGTTGAACTCAACGTAGCGTCCGCGCCGATATAATTGAAACTCCCGCTGACGTTCGCCGAATTCGTGGTCTCGCCGTGCCGCAACGATGGGCAGATAAGCTGGTAGAAACTGATCGCCGAGCGCTTTGGTCAATTCGAATGATTTTTCAAAACCAACTTCATTCAGGTCATCGAAAAAGAGACCGCCGACGCCACGTGTCTCGTCACGGTGCGGTAAAAAGAAATATTCATCGCACCAGGCTTTGTACTTGTCGTAAACATCATCACCAAACGGAGCACACGCTTCTTGCGCTTTCTTGTGCCAGTGAACGACATCCTCGTGAAACGGGTAATACGGAGTGAGATCGAAACCGCCACCAAACCACCAAACGGCGTCACCATCCTTTGCGTCAGTCGAAAAGAAGCGAAAGTTTGCGTGTGTGGTGGGCACGTACGGGTTGTTGGGGTGCAGTACGAGCGACACTCCCATCGCCTGGAAACTCTGTCCCGCAAGTTCCGGACGACTTTTCGTTGCAGAAGGCGGCATCTCCTTGCCAAACACATGCGAGAAACCAACGCCGGCCTGCTCGAAGACGGAGCCACCGACAAGCACACGACTTTCACCACCACCGCCTGCGGGACGGTCCCAGCGATCATGCTGAAACTTCTGTGTGCCATCGACTTCTTCGAGCGCCGTGGTTATGCGTTGTTGCAGCGAGCGGAGGTACTCCTCTACTGCCTGAATACTGGTTTCGGTCATGCAGGCCTCAATGTTTTCCCGGTTTGCAAATCGCGGATCTCGGATGGGCCTGACGCAGGGCCACATTCTCCTGGAACGATATAGTCTACAAGAGCGCTGAAGCTACGGCGAAGTACGAATGAATTGCGAGCTGGTGCCCGGCCCGAAACATTGGCGCTGGTCGAGACCAGTGCTGAATCTGCTGCGGCACACAACGCACGGGCAACAGGATGAGTCGTCAGGCGAACCGCTACGCCCTCATGATTCCCGCGTATCCATGTGGGCACGTTATCCGTCGCCGGAACTATCCAGGTTACCGGCTTGTCGTCGCTCGAGGTAAGGGGAGCGCCGTTTTCCGGCAGTGTTATCCATTGGTCAAGCTGGGCCAGATCCGCTGCAATCAGCGCAAGACCCATTGCCGGATCGCGCT
>QNFK01000162.1 GCA_003645495.1 Gammaproteobacteria bacterium | reverse complement strand
TTTCATCGGCGCATTGGATGCAGCAATCGACGGATTTTCACTACTAAATTATCTGTTTATTATCAACAACCTACGTCTAACGTGACTACACCGAGGGATTTGATGGTCTCCTGACAACGGGAATTGCCCGGCTCAGTCATCCTGGTTGTGCCAGTTCTGAAGAAATTCTGCTTCTTTGTCCGCGCTCAATCCCGCCCGCAGCTTCTCAGTACGATCTTGCGGCAGCGTCTTCCACCAAGTGATCGTGTCCCGGGCGGTTTCCCGGGTCGGGCGATTCCTGAGGCCAGCAGCAGCAGCGCGACTACCGTCCACCTTTGCGAGCCACGCAGCCTCACCGACAGGAGACTCCCAGATTGGCAAGCCGCCATCCGCCCCTACGTTCTGTGCCGTTATGAATTCATGGTCGACCCATGTGGGCATCGTATCTGCATCCGTCACCGCCAGGGAGTCCTGCAGAAGGTCGCCCATTTTGAATGAGCCGGCCGGTGTCACAGTGTTAAATATGCCCAGGATTTTTTGCTCCAGGCAATCCACCGTAAAACTCGCAAGGTCGCGGACATCGATCATCTGTATATCGTCGTCCGGCGTACCTGGCCAGAGCATCTCGCCGCCGCGCATCGTGCGCACCGGCCAGTAGGTGTACCGGTCGGTACGATCGCCTGGCCCACAGATATAAGTCGGACGAAGAATGGTCGTGCGATCGGCGCCGACTTGCGAGAGTACACGACTTTCGCACATTGCTTTCATTGGGCCGTACGTCTCGCCCGTAACCTCTTCCACGGTATCGTCATCCATGGTGCCGACCGCTGTGTCCTCATCAATGGGTTTTGAAAAATCACCGTATACAGAAATCGTCGAAATATAGAGATAGTGCGACACGATCGGTGCGAGCAACCTTGCGGAGTCTTCAACGTGACGTGGTACGTAGCCGGAATTGTCGACCACAGCGTCCCACTTGCCACCTTCCAGGGCCTCGAGCCCATTGTTTCGATCTCCCACCAACAACTCGAGATCCGGGAACAGCTCGTTGTTGGTTCGACCACGATTAAAAAGACTGACTTCATGACCGCGTCGTAGTGCCTCTCTCACCATATGCGGGCCTATAAAGCCGGTGCCACCCAGTACCAGTATACGCAGCGGCCTGAACGGATCCGTCTTCGCAGCAACTTCCGTCGCGACCTCGGTGGTGCAACCTGCAACAATTGCAGCGCTACCAAGCAGACTCGTCTTCAAGAATCGTCGTCGATCATTGTTCATAAATATTATTTGTCCTTTGTAAGTTTGCGATATTGATCAGTTCACTATTCGAGTTCTGTAATCGGTATTCGTTCAAACCCGGCACTTCGGCCAGCGTCAATTGCAGCTGCTGTTGCCTCAACGTAAGCAGCCGGTGATACGAGAACACTGAATCCCGCATCAGGAAATTCTGCCCGAAGGCGCATTACGTATGGAGTCAGACTGCCTTTAGCTAAAACCCTGCCATTGACGTGAAAACTGCCATCTTCTTCAATGACTATAGAAATAGTCTGGACGTCATCCGGTATTGGAATTGCAGACGCCGGATTGTAGACATCAACGCCCAGTTCCCTGGTAAAGGTTGCTGTTACAACAAAAAATATCAACAGAATAAATACAACATCAAGCATTGGTGTCAGGTTTATGTCTGTTTGTTCTTTTTCCAGTACGGGGTAAGTATTTTTCATCGTCATCTCCTCATGGATGCCGCTGATACTTCCCGCCTGTGTTTTTCCAGTTTCCCCGCCTCACTTGCACCGCAAGTGATATCAATATTGTAAAGTGCCTGTGTGAAAATTGCGACGCACAAAAACGCCTGCAAATTCAGAGAGTAAGGAAAATTTCGGCGCAGCAACCAGGTTTGATTGCTACAGACAACGGTCGCTTTCTAGCGATAACGACTCATGACTTCGGCCAGCGCTGCCTTGCCAGGACTCAGGTCTTCATATGGCAACTTCGAGAGCGGGGTTTCAACACTGCCGGAGAGATCGTGCATGTCACCGGTTTCTTCGTCGATATACAGAAGCCCGGTAATAATTTCGCCGGCGTTGACGCTGTCGCGAAGAAACGAGAACGCAGCTGCTCTGCTGGTCGGATCATAATCCTTGTCGACTTTTCGAAAAACAATCTTACTGCCGTCGTGCAATTCGACCGGCATCGCCTCACCCTCTTTATAAGCCGCAACAATTTCTTCGGCCGGAGGCACAAAGTCGGCATCGATGACGTGATGAAAATGCGCTCGCGTATGAGCGTAACTTTTTGTGGAGCCCTCGTGATCATTGAACGTGACGCAAGGGCTGATAATGTCGAGAAGCGAAAAACCCTTGTGCATGATCGCTCCCTTGATCAGGGGAACCAGCTGGCTCTTGTCACCGGAAAAACTTCTGGCGATGTAGGTCGCTCCCAGGCCAATTGCCGTACTGACCGGGTCGATCGGCATCTGCCGGTTCGCCGGGCCTTTTTTAGCGGTGCTGCCAACGTCGGCGGAGGCCGAGTACTGGCCTTTCGTCAATCCATAGACGCCGTTGTTCTCAATGATGTAACACATATCCAGATTGCGACGGATGATATGCGCAAACTGCCCCATGCCGATCGACAATGAATCACCATCACCGGAGACACCAATGTAGGTCAGGTCCCGGTTTGCGGCATTTGCACCGGTTGTGACTGATGCCATGCGTCCGTGCACGGAATTGAAACCATGTGACTGGCTGACAAAATACGCCGGGGTTTTCGACGAACAGCCTATACCACTCATTTTTCCAAGCTTGTGCGGCTCGATGCCGAGCTCGAACACGGCCTGCACGATCGCCGCTGTAATCGAATCGTGACCACAACCGGCGCATAGCGTCGAGACAGCGCCTTCGTAGTCCCGCGCGGTCAGCCCCAGGTCGTTACGCGGCAGGTTGGGGTGTGAAACTTTTGGTTTGGTTATATAGGTCATATTTTCAGTCTCTGCAGAACAACTCAGGCCGCGCGGCCTTTTGCTACCTCTTCCAATACCCGTTTGACGACGAAGTCTGCGCCAATTGGCATGCCATCGTAATGTAACAACGGGATCAGTTTTTCCTGGCTGATTTCCGCATCAAGTATTAACAAAGATCGCAATTGTGCATCGCGATTCTGTTCAACGACATAAATAAGATCGTGCTTGTCAATAAACTCCCTGACTGACTTCGGGAACGGGAATGCTTTGACGCGGCAATAGTTCAAACCAACATTCTTGTCCTTGAGTTGCACCAACGCTTCCCTGACAGCGCCATCACAACTGCCGATTGACAGAATCGCGCTCTTGTTAAATTTCGAGTACTCCACTTCGGGTTCCGGCACCAATGTTCGTGCGGTCTCCCATTTCACCAGCAATCGATCGATAACTTCCTGGTAATCGGCGGAGTTTTCCGTGTAGGCACCATACTTTGTGTGCCCGGAGCCACGCGTAAAGTAGGAACCTTTCGCACTCTCACCCGGCAACGTGCGGTAGGTAATGCCATCGCCATCCACATCGAGGTAGCGGTAGAACTTATCCATCGATTCCAGCTGCTCAGCTGACAGGACTTTACCTTTGTCGGGTTGATACGAGTCATCCCACTGCAGGTCCGGACAAATCCAGTCATTCATGCCGATATCAAGATCGGAAAGCAACATGACCGGCGTCTGCAATCGATCTGCCAGGTCGAATGCCGCAACTGACATATAGAAACATTCTTCAGGATTGGCCGGAAACAACAAAACATGCTTGGTGTCGCCATGCGATGCGTAAGCGCAGGTCAACAGGTCGCACTGCTGAGTCCGCGTGGGCATACCAGTCGATGGTCCGGTTCGTTGTATGTTAATAATGACTGCCGGCAATTCTGAATAATAAGCGAAGCCGATAAACTCACTCATCAGGGATATGCCCGGGCCGCTGGTCGGAGTAAATGCTCGCGCACCATTCCAGGTCGCACCAAGCACCATACCAATTGCAGCCAACTCATCCTCCGCCTGGACAATACAAAATTTCTTACCGCCGGTTTCGTCATCAATGCGAAATTGCTTGGCGAACGCTTTGTAGGCGTCCATCACAGATGTTGACGGTGTAATCGGGTACCAGGCACCAACAGTAGCGCCTGCATAAACACAGCCGAGACCAGCGGCCGTGTTGCCGTCAATAATGATGTGATCACGGGTCTTGTCCATTTTCTCGACCCTGACCGGCAATGGACACTCAAAATGCTCTTTTACATAGTCGTACCCAAGTCGAATCGCTTCGAGATTCATAGGCACCAGTTTTTTCTTATTTGCAAACGTTTCCTCGAGCAATGTCTTTATTACTTCGAGATCAATGTCCAACAATGCGGCCAGTACACCGACGTACGCGATGTTCTTCATCAGAATGCGTGACCGTGCCCCGTCGAAGTTCTCGTTACACATCGCCGACAGCGGAACACCCAACACATTGATATCTTCGCGGTTGAGCAATCGACTGCGTGGCCAGGTCGAGTCATAAATCAACCAGCCACCCGATCTGACTTCGGCCATGTCCTCCGTGTAAGTCTGCGCATTCATGGCGACCATGACGTCGATCCTGTCCGCGCGACAATGGTAGCCATCACCGGTTACGCGCACTTCATACCAGGTCGGTAATCCCTGGATATTCGACGGAAAAAAGTTCTTGCCGACGACCGGGATTCCCATACGGAAAATGGACTTCATTAACAGTCCATTCGCACTTGCCGAACCGGTGCCATTGACCGTCCCAATCTTGACTACAACGTCATTAACGTTAGACACGCGTGGTCAACCTCAGTTTTTTTTCATGGTATTGGAATAATTAGTCATTCTGGTCATGTTAAGCGCCAGCTATTTTTGCCACATTCGACTTTTCCGGATCGGCCTCGTCGTGCGCGTAAGGAAGCAGAATTTCCGATTTCTGCATATCCCAGGCACCCGTAGGACATCGCTCGGCGCACAAACTGCAGTGAACGCAAAGATCCTCATCTTTGACCATCACCCTGCCAGTGTGTGGCAGACCGTCCGACACATAAAGGTCTTGCTCCAGGTTTTCTGCAGGGGCAGACAAGCGGGTTCGCAGCTCTTGCTCTTCGCCGTCTTCAGTAATTGTCAGGCAGTTGACGGGACAGATATCAATACAGGCATCACACTCAATGCACAGTTTGGTGGTAAACACCGTCTGAATATCGCAATTCAGGCAACGTTCGACTTCCTCTATCGCCTGTTCTGCGCTAAATCCCAGCTCTACCTCAATATCGAGTTTCTTGAAGCGTTTCTTGAGATCAACGTGCGGCATCAGCCGGCGCGATGCGCCGTCGTAGTCATTTGAGAAACTCCACTCATGCATGCCCATTTTCTGGCTAACGAGATTTACGCCACGTGGCAGCCTGTCCTGCAGGTCTTCCTTGTTGCAATATTTGTGAATCGATATCGCCGCCTCATGACCATGCGCGACCGCCCAGATAATATTCTTCGGTCCAAATGCAGAATCACCACCGAAAAATATGCCATCCCGCGAACACATCATCGTCGTCTCATCGACAACCGGGCATTCCCACTCGT
>QNFK01000161.1 GCA_003645495.1 Gammaproteobacteria bacterium | reverse complement strand
GACACATCAGAAGTCCTTGCCTTGGCTAAAGTGGCTGCCGCCGCCGGCGGTCGATACATCAGTCACATCCGCAGCGAAGACCGCTGGTTCGAAGATGCAATTGCCGAAATTATCCTGATTGGTCGTGAGACCGGCATGCCAGTGCAGATTTCTCATGTGAAACTGGCCATGAAACGCCTGTGGGGCGGCGCCGACGAGACTCTTGCGAAACTGGATGCAGCGCGCGCCGACGGCGTGCAGATTACGGCTGACATCTATCCGTACGAATACTGGCAATCGACAATGATGGTGTTACTGCCGGAACGTGATTACACCGACCGCGAAGCAATCGCCGAAGTGCTCGATCAGATCGCACCAGCGGATGGTTTCTGGATGACCAAGTTTGATCCGCAACCGGAATATGTCGGCAAGACCCTGACCGAAATTGCAGCGTTGCGTGAAATAGACACGGTGACCGCGTTCACACAACTTGCCGAAGAAGCGGACCTGATGCGCCAGGAAACCGGCGAACGGGCGGAAGCAATTATCGCTACCAGCATGGTTGCTGGCGACATCGGCAAACTAATGACGTGGCCGGAAACAAACATCTGTACGGACGGCAGCCTCACCGATTTGCATCCCCGCGGCACGGGCTCGTTTCCCCGCGTTCTCGGTCACTATGTACGGGAACAAAAGCTGATGCCACTTGAAACCGCGATACACAAGATGACGGGTCTGAGCGCATCGCACATGGGCTTTACAGATCGTGGCTTGATTCGCCAGGGGGCGGTAGCGGATCTTGTGTTGTTTGATCCGGAAACGGTGATCGATCGGGCGACACCATTGGCGCCGGATACGTTATCGGAAGGAATTACTTCAGTCTGGGTATCCGGTGAACTGGTCTTTACAGATGGTGCAGCAACCGAAAATCGCCCGGGAAAAATTATTCGTCGATTGCTGCAATAGATAAAGCTCGGTTCAATCCCCGGTTTTGCCTATTTCCGTTCATTTCTACAATCGCCCGTGCCGATAGAAATCCGATCACGAGAATCCAGCAAACGCATCTATCGTACGGGCGATGCCCACCAACTCAAACTCTGTGTGGTTCTTAATCTTTTCCGCTATTCTTGATCGCAGAGACCGCAATCGCAGCTACGTTGTCGCCAAGCTCCGACCCACTCACATCGGTCGAATTGCAAAATACGACGACCGACAGTGACAGATCCGGGTAACGCTGATACATGGTGCTGAATCCGACCCAACCTCCTGTGTGCCCGACGACCGGTTCCCCATGCGCGATTCCCAACTGCATGCCAAATGCATACATGGCGCCCGCAATGGAACCGTCGCCGCCAACTGCCGCATCGGGGTGTGGGGTGGTGACCATTGCCATCAGATCATCACCGCCTTTTCCGAGTTTGTTGGCGTAGAAATTCCGGTCCCAGGCCAGGAAGTCGTCCAGAGTAGTGTAAACGCCACCATCTCCGACCCAGTCCAGGTTGGTCATGTAGATTTCGTAGGTGCCATCGTCCATCAGGCGATAACCGTCGGTGCGGTTGGTAACCGGCTGGTTGACGTTGTCATTGAACAGTGAAGATTTCATGCCAAGCGGGCCGAAAATCTCTTCTCCGGCAAAGACTCGCAATGATTTTCCGCTAGCGCGCTCGACTACCTGCGAAAGCAGGAAGTAGGCGAGATTCGAGTACTCCCATTGCGTTCCGGGTTCATGAATTAGCGGCACTTTTGTTACCGCCTTATAGACCTACCAAATTGTCAAGTAGTCCTCATTGCCGAAACGAAACTCTGAACCATCTGCCTTTTTAAAGAGTTCGGGATCGTAATCACCCATCCCACTCAGGTGGTGAATCATTTGCCGGACTGTCACTTCGTGACCGTAGCCCCTGAGTTCGGGCAGGTACTTATGTACATCGGCGTCGAGATCAAGTTCACCACGCTCTGCGAGGATGGCGATTGCCATCGCGGTGAATTGCTTAGAGAGTGAGCCGGTTCGAAAAGCGGACCTGGATGTTATCGGAATACGATATTCGAGGTTCGCCAGCCCGTAGCCGGCTTTGTGAACGTACTGACCGTTGTGTATGACCCCAGCTACACATCCGGGTTGGCGATCGACTCTGATACCCGCAAACACTTCGTCGATCGCAGCATTCAGCTCAGTGTAAGTCCGGTCTTCGGCTGCGACGCCATCAACCAGCAGTATGCAAACGAGAGTTGCGAGGTAAATCGTCGGCTTCATGAATTAATTGCCACTATTAATACTCGCCGACAAAGAACTGAATTTCGCGCTCAACTCGGCGAAGCGATCTGCCGCATCTTTGCCCGGCGCCTGGTCTGCCCTGCTGATCATGTTGTACAGGTAAGAAATTTGGCTTGTCAGCATCGGCTTTGGATAAACGAGATCCGCTGTTTTGAGTTCCGAGAGCGTACTTTCAACCATCGTCAAACGCTGGAAGTCCGCATCAGGCAAATCATCGCTGTTGCTCTTCAGGACTTCCTGCTCGTCGCCCAGTTGCTTTTCAAGTTGCCTCGCTGCGGAAAGCAACGTCACGATCTCAAGCTCGAGATCGACTTGCTCGCTTATGTCGGCAAGCGTAGTTCCTTGTTCGATCACTCTCGGATCAACCAGGATTTCGAATGTCTGCTCTGTGGCAGTGTCCCCGACGGTGAGTTTTGCCGTGTAAACACCAGGCTTCACCAAGGGTCCACCGGTCAGGCTGTCTTCCGCATCCTCGTTCCATGGGCCGAAGTGTTTCATGTTCCAGCGAAAACGATTCATGCCGGAGTCGCTTGATAGTGATTCGTCCGTGATGACTCTTGCCTGGCTCAGTGCCATATTCTCTACGACTTCGGGTGCGGTTTCATCATCCGCCTGCTCGATGGCGCTCTTGTATGAATTTACCAGCGTGCCTCTGGCATCCAGGATGTCCAGGTTAATGGTCTCCGGACCGTCCTCTGGCAGGTAATAGTCGATAACGACTGCCGGTGGTGGAAAGTCAGGCACGCTGCCTTTCTCGCCTGGCCTGTAGACCTGCCTGTAACGCATCGTATCCTTTGGCCTGAACAAAACCGCGTCAGCTTCAGCATCCTTAAAGCCTTCCTGGCGCAGGGTGCTGATATTGTCGAGTATCCAGAAGGATCGGCCCATCGTCGAAATGGCGAGATCATCGCGGACGACCTTGATGTCGGTAACCGGTGTGATCGCCAGGTTTTGTTGAAACTCGTGCCAACTCTCACCATCGTCCAGCGAGACGAACATGCCGGAGTCGGTGCCCGCGAAAAGCAACCCTTCCTTCACCGGGTCTTCACGTACTACGCGTGTCGGCAAATCTGCGGGGATGCCGTTGCGGCCATTAGTCAGTAAATCCCAACTTCTGCCGAAATTCTCTGTCTTGTATATATAAGGCTTCCAGTCACCCAGTTGGGATCGCAGAACGGCAATATAGGCTTTAGCCGCATCGTGTGGTGATGGCTCAACGGAATCAACCCGTCCGCCGGAGGGCAGTCCGCTCGGCGTAACATCCTGCCACGATTTGCCGTTGTCCTGTGTTACGTAGACCGGGCCATCGTTCGAGCCGGACCAGATAACACCGGCCTTCAGTGGAGACTCGCGTAAGGAGTAAATCGTACTGTAGTACTCCTCACCCGTGATATCTCTCGTGATCGGGCTGCCGGAAATCACCTGCTTGTCAGGTTCATTGGCTGTAAGGTCGGGCGAAATTATCTCCCAGGTTTCCCCGTCGTCAGTCGTTCGGTGCACATATTGTGAACCCATGTAGACGACGTCGGCATCGTGTGGGGATATATGAATCGGCGCAACGCGCTGAAAACGATATTTCAGGTCGCGCGGATTGTGACCATAAATATTAGTGGCGCCAATGTAGTAGCCCTTCTCCGTTCCGATACGTTTGTCGAAGACGCTAAAGCGGCCTTTGCAGTTTGAGTAAACGATATTGTGATTGCCCGGTTTCGGCACGCCTGGTCCGGTTTCACAACCACCCGAGTCAACCAGGTAAGCCGCAACATCCTGGGTACGAAATGGCGGCATGCTCGGTACCGCAATCGTTGTGGAGTTGTCCTGTTGACCTGCATACAACCAGTACGGGTACTGGTCATCCACCTCGACCTGGTAAATCTCGACGGTCGGTTGATTGAATTGCGTCGACCACGTCTGGCCGCCGTTGTGTGTGACGTTAGCGCCACCATCGTTACCCTGGATAAAAAGATCCGGATTGTCCGGGTTAATCCACATGTCATGGTTGTCGTCATGCGGTGGTACGACACGAGTCCAGGTCTCACCGCCGTCCACGGATTTCACGAATCGGCCGGCCAGTGAATAGACTACATCCGCATTCGTTGGGTCGGCTTCGATATTCCCGTAGTAGAAGGGGCGGTTGCGAATATTCGCATCGTCAGAAACCTGTTTGAACGATTGTCCCTGGTCGTCAGATCGGTACAGGCCGCCGGCGTCATCCGGCGCCTCAACCAGCACGTAGACAATGCTTGAGTCCGCCGCAGAAATGGCGATATCCATATCACCGATCAGGCCCTGCGGTAATCCTTCAGTTATTTTTTCCCATGACTTTCCGCCATCAACTGACTTGAACAAACCGCCCTCTTCCTGGCTGCCGCCACTAATGATGGTCCAGGGCTTGCGTTCGACCTTCCACGCGGCCGCAAACACGACATTCGGGTTTCCAGGCAACAATTCGATATCAGTGAAGCCGACCGTATCCGATATAAAAAGAACTTTGTTCCAGCTTTTGCCACCATCCTCCGTCTTATAAACGCCGCGTTCTTCGTTCGCCTGGAAGGCCTGGCCGATGGCGGCAACCCAGACAACGTTGTGATTGGTCGGATCGATCTCCACCGCGCCAATTTGTCCGGTATTGCGCAATCCAACATGCTGCCAGGTTGCACCAGCGTCGATAGATTTGTACACACCCTTGCCCGGAATCACGTTACTGCGTATTCCGTCCGAGCCCGTGCCGACGTAAACGATGTTGGCATCGTTTTGCGCCACCGCTATATCGCCGATCGATGGTGTTTCAAAGAAACCGTCAGAAACGACATTCCAGGTCGTACCATAATCTTCGGTTTTCCAGACGCCAGAACCGGACCCGCCGAGATAAAACGTAGCCGGAGCCGCAACGGTACCTGCCACGGCGGTAACGCGCCCGCCCCTGGATGGCCCCACGTTGCGATACTCGAACGCCGAAAAATCCTGGGCATAAAGTACGCCTGCTGATAGCAGGACCCCCATCAACATCACACCTGATCTGAATAGTTTCATTTGCTCTTATTTTTTGGGGAAAGGGAGACAAAACTTATCATTTCCCGATTCGATTAGCTGCGATATCTTATTCCAGTATCATATGTTGATGCTCCCAAAACGTATTTATCCATGGCTCGGTCTGGCTGTGATCGCCTGTTTGGCTTTAGTCGTGTCGAACCTGCTGGATGTCCGGACCGCGGTCATACCCTCGAAGCTGCTTGCGTCCACGGCGTTTCTGGCCATCGCGATTGTCGCTGGCGCGTTTAAAAGTCGCTATGGCAGGTTGTTGTTTGTCGGCCTCGTACTGTCCTGGTT
>QNFK01000160.1 GCA_003645495.1 Gammaproteobacteria bacterium | reverse complement strand
GACAAAACTCAGCCAGAAATCAAGCGTTTGCCGCCCTTTAGGGCCCCGGAAGCCGCTTTTTTTTGAGCCCGGATTTAAACCATTGAGAGCCATGAGTCATCAAACTATCAAAGCAAGGGGAGCTGTGGCCATTGGATGCGCTTTTGACGGCAAATATCGCGGAAGCAAACCGTGAGGCAGTGCCGGTGACAGTCGATATTGCCGACGACGAGCACCACTGGGTCCGCAAGGCCCAGGCTCAGGATACAGCTGCATTTGAGGCGCTGTACCGGCTGCACGTCGACAAGGTATATGGACTTTGCCTGCGTATGACGGGCAATGCCAGTGAGGCGGAGGACTGCGTCCAGGATGCATTTATCCAGGCGTGGACCAAGCTGGACAAGTTTCGCGGCGAGAGCGCTTTTGGTACCTGGATGCACCGGGTAGCGGTAAACACGGTCCTTGGTCGGATGCGCAAGTCGCGCCGCGAGCAGGACCGGATTCGGGCTGTGGCTGAGGTGTCATCGGTACCGGATTCGATAGGAGACAACGGCGGTCTGCAGGACCTGGAGCTGGCGATTAATGAATTACCAAGTGGAGCAAGACATGTATTTGTATTGCACGGGGTTTACGGATACAGCCACGGTGAAACGAGCGGCATGCTCGGCATCGCGGAAGGTACCAGCAAAGCACAATTTCACCGCGCGCGCAGATTGCTCGCGCAACAACTGAAGACGGAAAGCGCATGAACGATACAGACGCTAACAACTTCGACGACCTTATGACCGCTGCGGCAGATCTCGCTACCGAGGTAAAGCCGGGGCGTGATTTGTGGCCGGGCATCGAGCAGGCAATTGTAAAACCGGCGCAACCAGCACGGACGATGTGGAATACCGTGTGGGCGCAGGCAGCGGCGGTACTGATCCTGGTTGGCGGGTCTTCAGGTATAACCTACCTGGCCGTAACGGACGGCGCCGACGTAACAACACCAGTCGCGGGTGGACCGACGCTGGTTTTTGAATCGGCATCCGGCAGCTTTGGCAGCCAGTACAACCTGGGTCCTGATTACCTGGATGCGCAGAGAGATCTGCCGGGCAGGCTCGACGACGAGTTAGACCACCTGACCCCGCAGGTGCGAGCGGCGGTTGTTACCAATATCGCAGCGATTCGCACGGCAATTGCCGAAATCAACCTGGCATTGGCCGAAGATCCGGACAACGTACTGTTGCAGGAGTTACTGCTGAGTACGTATCGCGAGGAGCTGACGCTGATGAAACAAGTGAATGGCTTTAATCTGTCTGCGATGCGCAGAGACGATATATAGAAACTTATAATTTTGGTTGCAGGCAGATTAACGGCGATGCATTTGCCTGCATAGGGAAAGGAAACGAGAGAGATAAATGATGAAAACATTATCACCTAAATTGTTGCTGGCTTTATCGGGTCTGCTGAGCGCCGCTGCGTTTGCCGCCGAGGACATCAACGAAACGATGGATGCAGCAGCCAATGGCACAGTATCGATCTCCAATGTCGCTGGCGAGGTCGAGGTACAAGGCTGGTCGCGCAAGCAGGTAGAGGTTACCGGTGAGCTTGGTAGTGACGTTGACGAACTGATTTTCGAGCGGGATGGCAACGAGATTCTCATCAAGGTCAAGGTGCCTCGTCATCATGGACGAAGAATCGCCTCTGAGCTGATTGTTAAGGTGCCGGAGGCAAGTTCACTGGAGATCAATACGGTCAGCGCTGATATCGAAGTAGATAATGTCACGGGCGAGCAGGATCTGGAATCGGTCAGTGGCGATATCGAAACCGATGCGCATGCAAAAGATATAGACGTCAGCTCGGTCAGCGGCGACGTGGTTATTGTGGGCGACAGGAAGCCAATGCGTTCCAGGCTCAATTCAGTTAGTGGCGACATCGAAGCAGAAAGCCTGGCTGGCGAGATAGAGGCCGAGTCCGTTAGTGGAGACGTGGAGATTGTTGACGGTTCGTTTACACGTGCCGCGGCGCACTCTGTCAACGGCGAAATCGTTTTTCACGCAGAGCTGCTGGACAACGGTCGCCTGGATGTCGAAACGATTAATGGTGAGGTCGACATAAAACTTGCTGGCGACATATCGGCACGCTTTGATATCGAGACTTTCAACGGCGAAATTCGCAATTGTTTTGGCCCGGAGTCGGAACGAACGAGTCGTTACGCACCAGGGCGAGAGCTCATGTTCAGCGAGGGTGACGGCAGCGGCCGGGTTACGATTCAGACGCTGAACGGAGATATCCGGCTCTGCAACGACTAAGCGGTCGGTCGGGCAGCATAATCGGCATCATATTGCAGTGGGGCATTCGCGGCGTCTTTGCTCCCGTAAATCTCTCTAAACTGCTACATAAGCACATTAGTTGAGACAGCCGCTCCTACAGGTTATTGCAAACTGGCACTAACCTGTGGGACCGCACAATACCGTAGGAGCGGCTTTAGCCGCGATCAAAGATGACGTACGCCACGAACGCTCCGATGTGTGATACAGGTTCAGACACCCACCCAAAACCCCGCGTCAGAGAGTAAACTTCAATGATGCGATTTCTATCAGAGCTTCGGCGTCGCCGTGTCATCCGCGTAGCAGGCTTGTACGCGGTCGGTGCGTGGATTGCCACAGAGGTTTCCGCCACTGTATTGCCGCTGCTCCAGGTGCCCGAGAAATTTGTCACTGGCATCGTCATCACTCTGATCGCTTTGTTTCCGGTTGCGATGATCCTGGCCTGGATTTACGACGTCGGACCCAGCGGAATCAAAAAAACGAAAGATGTTGCTGCCACGGACGATGCCGAAGGTCGGCCCGGCATGTTGTTCCATATTTTGCTGCTCGCCCTCGTGATGCTCGTCTTTGGTTACGCGCTGTTCTATTTTGGCCAGACGCGTGCATTGCAATCGATTCCCCGCAATTCAATCGCGGTCCTGCCTTTCGAGAATCTTTCCAGCGATTCCAGCAAAGATTATTTTAGTGATGGCGTCTCCGAGGAAATTCTGAATCTTCTTGCCAAAGTTGAAGGTCTGAACGTTGCTGCGCGAACGTCGTCTTTCGCGCTTCGCGACAGCAATGACGATATCAAGACTATTGGCGATAAACTTGGTGTCGAGACCGTGCTCGAGGGTAGCGTTCGCTGGTCGGGCGACAACGACCGGGTGCGCATTACAGCACAGCTTATAGATGCATCGAGTGGCTTTCATTTGTGGTCGCAAAATTTTGACCGTGATCTAAAGGATATTTTCGCGGTGCAGTCGGAAATCGCCAAAGCGATCGTCGACAACTTACGTATCAAGCTTGGCACGGATGAATTGAACTGGATCGCGCCGACGGCAGATTCGGCAGCATACGATGCATACTTGCGCGGCCGTCAACTTCTGAACCAGCGGCGTGTTAAGGCAGTTCGCGAGAGCGTCGACTACTTTCAGCGCGCTGTGTCACGCGACCCGGCGTTCGCGCCGGCATGGGCGGCGATGGCAGTCGCCTATCTGAGTTTGCCAAGTTATTCCAATGAGCCGGTTGAAGAACTGCATGCAATGGCAGAGGATGCGGCGCAAAGAGCGCTCGTTCTTTCCCCGGAGCTTGGCGAAGCGCATGCAGTGCGTGCATGGCTGGCGCAATTTAAAGGTGAGTGGTCGCGGGCGGAGTTTGGCTATTTCGCCGCAACATCCATGGACCCGAACGATGTGACGACTCGTGTCTGGTACTCGGGATTTCTCATCGCGACCGGCAAACTTGCCCAGGGCCAGGTGCAGGCCGAGCTCGCATTGGAACTGGACGATGACAATCCGTTGACGCAGGCGGCGGCGGCTACGGCTGCGATGGTGCTCAACGAAAATGAGTCTTGCGTCGCAAAAGCAGCCGTAGCTCGTGAGCTCGGGTTTTCCAATGTTGTGAGCGCCCTTGAGGGAATTTGCCTGGCGCGACTCGGTCGATTTGACGCGGCCAGTGAAGCGCTGAATTTGGCACACGGTCCGGTGATCGAGAGTAATGCCATATCGTCGCTGGCTGCGGCGTTACCCGGCGCAGAAAGCCTGGCGGCAGCGGCAAAAACGGCCATGACTGACGAGAGCGAGTGGAGAATCGGCCCATGGGCCATCTGGCTGGCTGCAACTGCCGGCGATGCAGACAAAGCGTTTGCCTTCCTGCAACAGTGGTTCGACAAGACCGGCTATTTTCCCCTGCAGCTCCTGTGGACGCCGGAAGCCGCGATATTGCGCCGCGATCCACGGTTTCTCGAACTCATGCAGGAATATGGTGTCTCACAGCTTTGGCGCAAAGAGCTTCCTGATCTCTGCAAAGCTGACAGTGACGACCCTTTCAGCTGCCAGGAGTCTGCGCGGTAGAAATATCCGTAGCGAAGAAGCGCCACAGCGGTCCATTTTTTCGTTCTTTTGAGGCGCATAGTGGGCCTAAGCAACGAAAAAGAACGGAAAAATGGACCGCTGTGGTGCTTTTGCACGAGTCCATGGATGGACTCGGTAGAGCGAAGCAGGATGCCAGAGCCGAGTAGGAATGCTTTCTACCGCGCAGACCTCCTGGCCCGGGTGTTTCGTGGGTAGCGGCCCGTATCGGGACCGATTTCCAATGCATGTCACACTACTTTCGGCTTCTCTTTGCTATCATTTCGGCTGGACATAATGTCGTTGGGCGCGACAGTGTCCTGGCTCACACTTCGCGAAGGGTAATGAAAAAATGGCTCGTTTGGTAAAAATCCTCCTGTTCCTGGTGGCAGGGGTGGTCGGCTTTGGCATCCTTGCCTCGGTCGCCCTCTTTATATTCTTTGATCCGAACGACTTTCGGCAGGAGATCTCTGATGGTGTCAAAGAGGCCACCGGCAGAGACCTTGTTATCGAGGGTGACCTGTCGCTCAGCATTTTTCCCTGGCTCGCTATTGAAGTCGGCCGGACGGAGCTCGGCAATGCCGATGGTTTCAGTGACAAGCCTTTCCTGAGTTTTGAATCGGCACGCCTTAGCGTGCGCATGCTACCGCTGATACTGCAGCAGGAAACCACCGTTGGTACGGCGACACTCGATGGCCTGATCGTGAATCTCGAGGTCGCCACTGATGGCAGTACGAACTGGGACGACTTCACCGACATGGAATCAACCGCCGACGCCGGCGAGGTGGAAACTTACGGTGAACCAACCGAAGTCGACATCGCCAGCATAAGTGTCTCTGACGCGAACGTTTCATATGCAGATGCGCAGACCGGCAGCACGTACTCGATGACCAACCTGTCGTTCGGCACTGGTGAAATCGCGAGTGACGAACCGATTGATTTGGATGCTGAGTTCGACTTCTCTGTGGCACCAGGCGGGATCGGTGGACACCTGGAGATTCGCAGCACGATCACGATGACAGAAGACGCCACACAAATTTCCGTCGAAGGGCTAAACGTTTCAGGAACACTTCGCGGCATCACCGAAGAGTCGACCGAATTCAATTTCGATTCACGTGCTTTGCAAATCAATACGACAGAGCAGCGTGTCTCCCTGGGTGAAATGGATATCTCGGTTCTTGGTATGTCGATGTCAGCTGACATCGAACCGTTTTCCTATGCCGGGGCCGTACAGCCGAAAGCAGAGTTGCGGGTTGCAGAATTTTCTCTCAAGG
>QNFK01000159.1 GCA_003645495.1 Gammaproteobacteria bacterium | reverse complement strand
TGGTCATGCGCCGAATGTCCAGTGTGTCACCCTATCCTCACTGGCATTACTTTGATGCCTACCCGCCGGGCAACCTGCGTGCTTTATATCGTGCCAATGGCATTGTACCCCCTTGGGGCAACATGACCATGATCTCGGATCCTTGTCAGCATTGGGCGGTATTCAGAATGCTCAATACACACTCCACAAAACCCTCGGCGCAAATCTCGGTCCTGCGTGCCGGAGACGACAAGCGCCTGTATTGCTGCCAGTCTGTTCGCAGCAAGGATGCTGCCGGAAATCCTCACGTTTTATGCGCGGGCATTGATCTTGCGCCAGCACTCCAGGCGCAGAACATCGATCCACAAGAGACGATTGAACAAATCGAATCAAGCTGCAATCGTGGCGGCGGATCTGCAGAAATTCCTGCAGAAGCCCGACACCAGTTGGAAAGTGTCGGCAAGATCCTGAATATCGGCTGGATCGCCGAAGGTGCAGTGAAAGACGCCACGATTATTTGTCCGCGGAGCTCTACCTGCCCAAGGGAAAAGAATTGCCTGGGCAAGGCCAAACCGAAACTCAGACCAAAAATTGACGATATTCGCGAAGCAGTGCTCGCTGGGGAATCAGCGTAGCGGTCCTGATTGCCCACAGATATCGACTGGCAAGGAAACACGCAGCGGGAGATAAGCAGGTCGAGCGTGGCAACAGGTTCATCGACGTCTGGTGATTTTGGCATTCGCGGCCAAAGCCGCTCCTACAGCGAGGCGAAATCCCACCAGAACCAAAATATACGCACTCAAAAATCGTAGCCAACCCACCTTATTCGAAACCCAAAAATCGTAGCAAAGCGTCGTTGGAGCCCGTCCCGACGGGCGACAAACATTTGAAGACATGTCTTCAAATGTTTGCAAAACTCAACCAACCACACCCGCACCAACGAAGCGCCACGCAATCACACAGCCGGGATCAAACGAAGCGGTCATCCCCCAATTCCCCCAAATAACTCCTCTCCAACAACAACCTGCACCCCGCCTCCGTCAACTCAACCGGATTGCCCGCCGCGGTAGGATCAACCACCGCCAACGCCGCCAACTCATCAAACCGGGAGTCATCCACACCAAGCCCCTTGATCGTGTGCGGGATCTCAAATTCAGCACGAAGATCCATAACCCAATCCAGAACAGCGTCAAAGGATGGCGTGGGCAACTCAAGATAACTCCCAAGCCGCACCATCGAATCCTCAATAACCGTACGATTAAACACCATCACATAAGGCATAAAGACTGCGTTAGTAAGCCCGTGATGCGTGTCATAAAGCGCACCAAGCGGATGCGACAACGCATGGATAGCACCAAGACCTTTTTGAAAAGCAGTAGCGCCCATGGACGCTGCAACCAACATCTCTGCACGCGCATCAATATCGCTGCCATTTTGGACAGCTCGCTGCAGGGAGTTTTTTACCAGGCGCATGCCCTCTAACGCGATGCCATCCGCCATTGGATGAAAACCAGGCGCACACCAGGCCTCCAGGCAATGTGCGAGTGCATCCATACCGGTCCATGCCGTCAGGTTCGGTGGCAATCCAACAGTGAGCTCCGGGTCACTTATTACCACGGCAGGCATTATCTTCGGATGAAATATGACTTTCTTCGTATGCGTACTTTCACTACCAATAACGCCGGCACGGCCTACCTCCGACCCGGTACCTGCCGTGGTCGGTACTGCGATGATCGGCAATATCCCGTCTGGATCAGCGCGCGTCCACCAGTCACCGACATCTTCGAAATCCCAAATCGGCCGGGTTTGCCCGGACATGAAAGCGATAACTTTGCCTACGTCGAGCGCTGAGCCACCACCGAATGCGATCACACCATCATGGTCACCAGCGTGCAAAGCGACCACACCATCGGTGACGTTCTTATCAATGGGGTTGCTTTTGACATCTGAAAAAACATTAATGTCGAGCCCTGCCTGCTTACATGCGCTCACCGCGTCACGCAACATTGGCAACTCCACCAGGCCTCCATCCGTAACCAGTAACGGCCGGCTTATTCCCAGCGACATGCAGACTTCGGGTAACTCGCTGATACGACCGGCGCCAAAACGAATGTTGGTCGGGTACGACCAGTTTCCTGTATAGCTCATTTCGCCAGCCTGCCTCAGTACTGTTCGAAGCCGCGCTTAAGCTCGTGGTCCGTCACTTTACGATCGTGTTCGGATTGCTCCCACTCGGCTGTGCGAACGTAATGATCCACGACCTCGTCACCCATCGCACTTCGCAGCATCGTCGAGTCGCGCAATGTCTGGACAGCTTCACGCAGGGTCCCTGGCACTTCGCGCAGCGCTTCGCCATGATAAGCATCGCCGACATAACCAGGCTCAAGCGTCATTTTGTTTTTGATCCCTTCGATCCCGGCAGCCAGCAACGCAGCAAAGGCCAGGTAGGGATTAAGGTCGGCACCGCCGATGCGGCACTCGACCCGGATAGCCTTGCTTGATTCGGCACACAAGCGAAATCCGGCCGAGCGATTATCACAGCTCCAGATTGCCTTCGTCGGCGCAAACGATTCAGACTGGAATCGTTTGTAAGAATTTACGTATGGCGCCAGGAACCAGGTGATCTCACGAGCGTACGCCAGTTGCCCGGCCATGTAATTTTGCATCAGCCCGGACATCCCATGTTCCACATCCTTGTCCAGAAAAAGCGGCGTCTTACCCTCCTTATCCCATAAGCTCTGATGTATATGTGACGAACTGCCGGCGAATTCATTGTTCCACTTGGCCATGAAGGTAATAGCCTTGCCGTTCTGCCAGGCGATCTCCTTGCAGCCATTCTTGAGAATGGCGTGCCTGTCTGCCATTTGTAGTGCATCGGTGTAACGCACATTGATTTCTTCCTGGCCCGGGCCCCACTCACCCTTGGAATTCTCCACCGGAATTCCGGCACCTTCCAGGCCATTACGAATCGAGCGCATTACGGCTTCTTCCTTGGTGGTCTGGAAGATGTGGTAATCCTCAAAGTAACTACTCGCCGTTGTCAGGGCCGAATAGGCTTTCTCACGAGCGCTGTCATAGGTCTCATCGAACAGGTAAAACTCTAGCTCCGAGGCCATGAACGCCTGCATGCCAAGGTCTTCAATTATTTGCACCTGCTTTTTCAGCATTGCCCGCGGGGAGTGTGGGATATCAGCACGAGTTTTGTGATCAAGCACATCACATAACACCAGCGCAGTGCCCTCCAGCCAGGGGATGCGACGCAGCGTACTCATGTCCGGCTGCAAAACGAAATCACCGTATCCCTTGTCCCAACTGGAAGCCTTGTAACCCGGCACTGTTTCCATGGTGATGTCATCAGCCAGCAGGTAATCACAAGCGTGCGTCTCCGCGTAACCTGAAGCGATGAAAAACTTCGCCTGAAAGCGTTTGCCGATCAGTCGCCCCTGCATATCCACAAAACAAACCAGGACCGTATCCAGGTTGCCAGCAGCGCAGGCTTTTTCAAAATCGTCAACGGTCATCATCACTCAATCCTCACTACGATGCTGCATGGCGAATTCTTCTTCCGGGGACAAAACCAGTTTGTGTCGCCCGATCAGTGCGAAGTATAAAATTGCGATTCCGAACCAGAGAGCAACACCCAACAGGCCCATGCGATAAGTCGGATCGCTCAACTGATAGAAAATCGTCACCAGCGCAATAACAATCGTAATCCATGCGCCGGGATTGCCAAATGGGCTGCGGTACGGTCGTTCAATATGTGCATGATGATTGCGTAACAGGATAAATGATACTGCCTGTGCGATGTAAGAACACATGGCGCCAAAAACCGCCATGTTCAAGAGCGTACCGCCAATCACTGTTGATCCTGCTTCTGCGCCCCTGGAAACGAAAATAATCAGCATGATCAGCAACCCCGTGATGGCACCAAACATCATCGCAATATGCGGTGTCTTGCGCGTGCCATGGGTTACCGACAGGAATGTCGGAAAATAGCCAGCGCGCGATAGTGAGTAAATTTGCCGTCCCTGGGCAAAGATGATCGTGTGAAAACTGGAAATCAAGCCGACGATAGCCACGAGCGCCAGCATCTTGGCCGTGCTGGTCGCGAACAGCGCCTTGAATCCATCCAACAGCGGTTCTCCGGACTGGCCCAGCGCATGTGATCCGACACCTGGCAATGAAGGATTGAGAAACAGGATCAGGAATGCCGATATTACCAGTGTAAACATTCCCAGGATGATGCCTTTGGGCATGTCACGCTGCGGATCAACGGACTCCTCCGCCGCCAACGGCAGTTGTTCTATCGCAAGAAACAGCCACACGGCAAAGGGCAACGCAGCAAGCACACCACCGATCCCCATCGGCAGAAATTTTCCGTGGCCTTCATCCAGACGACTGCCATCCGCTGCAATATCCAGTGCCCAACGGGAAAAATCAATTTCAGGCAGAGCCATCGACCAGAAAGTTATCAATACAGCGAGAGCCGCCAATGTAACTACCAGGGTGACCTTGAAAGACAGCTCTACACCAACGATATTCAGCCCGACAAATATGACGTAGCCGCCGATCCACCATAGTGGTTGAATCGCAGCGCTTGTTTCGAATATTCCGGTCAGGTAGGAACCGATGAAAAAGACGATTACGGCAGGAGTCAGTATGAACTCGACGTTTTCGAACAGCCCCGTAATAAATCCTCCCCACGGACCCATTGCAGTTCGAGCGAAGGAGTAAGCTGCGCCCGTATGCGGCAAAGCGGGTGACATTTCGGCGATAGAAAATGTTAATCCGAGATACATGATCGCAATGATGATCGTTGCAACGAACATTCCGCCCCAGCCGCCCGAGGCCAGTCCCAGGTTCCAGCCGGAATAGTGACCGGATATGACCGCGCCTACACCAAGCGCCCACAGCGACCAGACGCCGGCATATTTTCTCAGCCCGCGTTTCGCGAAGTACTCATCACCTGCGTTTGTATATTGAACACTACTTTTATGTTTATCCATGCTGACCTGATTTTTTGTATTTATCGTTCATGAGATTCGATCTCACATTTATTGTTGGCAATAGCTCGGGTCCGTCTCACCTGTAGTCGTGAAATCCATGTAGGTCGATGCGGCCAGGGTGGCGAATGCCGGAATACCGGACTCACTATGTGTGTCTGGCAATATCGCATGCTCAACATACATGCTGTATTGCTGGCCGTGTTGCAGTGTATTCGCGCTTACGACGTACTCGGTCGCCAGGTATGTCAGGTAATCTTCTTTTTCAAAGGGTCGTCCGCTATGGACGACGTCTTCAACGATGCAGCTGTCGATAGCGACAAATATCAAATCGTCCAGCACCCTATTATCGTCAGCGCGTCCCTCTTCAAACGGGGGCCAGGTAATGACAAGGTCGACGGCCGGATCGACCTGGTCGATGGCTATGCGGTGGTCATTTTGTATGAAGATAATCAGGGGCTGCTTTGCGAACTGTCGATCTCCAAAATTTACAGAGCGTGAGACGGCATCACCACTTCCCATCCTGAAACTGAAGGTGTATACGCCCGGTGGAAAACTCCGATCCAGCTCCTCTATGCTTTCCGCCGTGCCGCTCAGATACATGACGTCGCCAATCTCCTCGGACTCGGAGTGACGGTACAGTAAATCGCGAACATCACCAGGTGGCTCAGGA
>QNFK01000158.1 GCA_003645495.1 Gammaproteobacteria bacterium | reverse complement strand
TACGTCCTGAACGACGTCGGAGTCACCCGTAGTGGTGTCTGCAACAAGTAGCGTAATCGGCTGAGTGCTCGCGGTCGTGTTGTTAACCGCCACGGCCAGGATGTCTTCACCGCCAATCAGTGTCGCCGTTCCGGCATCGAATATCACCGTCGCTGGATCGCCTGTCGGCGTTACCCGGACTTGGTAGTCGCCCGGTGCCAAATCGAGCACGTCGCCGGCTTCCTGAAAAGCAATGGTGGCGACTGGTGCGCTCGCGGCGAGGTCCGCGTCCGGCGCAGTCGCGTAAACGTCGACTGTGCCGACGCCCACTGCAGCATGCATGAACCGCAGCCTTGCATTTCCGGTGCTAGCTGCACCTGGCACGTCCTGGACTAGCACGACGGCCTCGATGGCGCCGACAGCACCCGTTGCAACGATGATCGTCCGCGTATCAACGACAAAGTCGACGGGGGTCGCGGCGACAACCTCGACGGCTGTGCCGTCTGGCAGGTTGGCATCAACAGATACGTCAACCGCGTCGACCGGCAGGAATGAGCCGTTCGATACGCCAGCGAACACCAGGCCGATCAGGTCGCTGCCAGCTGGCGGTGGCCCGCCGACATTGACAGTTATGCTCGGCGCGTCAGCTACCGCGTGCACAACTTGAATTTGAGCTGAAGGCTGAGGCGGTGACGGCGTATCTTCGCGTGGCGGTGGCGTGCTGCTGCTACTGCAGCCCGCAAGTGCGATAATTGCTGTCGCACAGACAACGGTTATCAGATTTTTCATTTTTGGAATCCTCGTCAAAGTGAAGGAAGCTAGCGACGGAATAAATAGGTCGAAGCAAACCGTGTAAGCACGTTTATTCATTAGGTAATCCCCCTTGAAATCTGCGTTCTTATTAGCGGATCGCTTTTTGTATTGCAAATAATTTATCGAACTTTGATCAGATCAAAGTAGTCATTAGCGATAATGACGCAGCCTATCATGAAAATGACAGATTATTTCAATAATCCAACGGTTTTTTAGCGCCAGTCCGACAATTCGTGGCAATAAAACGACATCTGGCTAATGCAGCGTGGATCGGGCGGGGGGCAAGTAGTAGATGTGCGCCTTGTGATCTTCCATGAATATGACAGATTATTTCGATAATCCGACAGTTTTTTAGCACCAGTCCGACAATTCGTGGCAATAAAACGACATCTGGCTAATGCAGCGTGGATCGGGCGGGGGGGGCAAGTAGTAGGATGTGCGCCTTGTGATCAAATTTCGGTTCCTCGGTCGCCTGACTTAGACGCGATAATGCGTTGGCAAGCCAGGCATCTGTCTATGGAAGACAAACAGCGTTTGGCGAGGCGCGACGCATCTAATCGAGAAAATCAAGAAGACGTCACCAACGAGCTTTTGACGAGGAGCGCGACCGGGATTATCGCCTTGACGATTTGGCCGTGGATGACCGACATGCCCCCTTGCCGTCAAGTACTCAAAATTTCAAAGCAGCGAAATTTTTGATTAAACATTAAACCTGAAATGCATTACGTCGCCTTCCTGGACGATGTATTCCTTGCCTTCAAGTCGCAGGCGACCTGCTTCCTTCGCGCCCTGCTCACCCTCGCCCGCTACGAAGTCGTCGTAGGCGATAACTTCCGCACGGATAAATCCTTTTTCAAAGTCCGTGTGAATTTCTGCGGCAGCTCTTGGCGCAGTTGCGCCAACTTTGGTTGTCCATGCCCTGACTTCTTTCACGCCAGCCGTGAAATAGGTCTGCAGCGATAACAAGGTATAACCGCATCGAATAACCCGGTCCAGGCCAGGTTCTTCCAGGCCGAGATCGGCCAGGAATTCTGCCTTGTCTTCATCGTCGAGTAATGCGATTTCAGCTTCAATGGCCGCGCAGATAGCAACCACTTCCGCACCTTCCTTTTCAGCGTGAGCGCAAACCGCATCCAGATGTGGATTATCCTCAAAGCCGTTTTCGTCGACGTTAGCGATATACATGACCGGCTTGGCCGTTAGCAGATGCAGGTCTTTCAACACCGCCTGCTCACTCTCATCAAGTTGCATAGCTCGAACAGGAAGACCCTCATCAAGATGCGCCTTTGTTTTCTTCAACGCATCACGAATTGCGATCGCATCTTTGTCGTTGGTCTTCGCATTTTTTTCGGCTTTATAAAGTTGCTTCTCAACAGACTCGAGATCGGCGAGCGCAAGTTCGGTATCGATGGTTTCTATATCATCTACAGGCCTAATTGCGCCTGTCACATGCGTGACGTCGTCATCCTCAAAACAACGCACGACATGGGCGATTGCGTTTGTCTCACGAATGTTTGCCAGGAACTGATTGCCCAGGCCTTCACCTTTGGACGCGCCGGCAACGAGGCCCGCTATATCCACGAATTCCATTGTTGTGGGCAACGTTTTTTGCGGATTCACAATGCCTGCCAAAACAGCAAGGCGCGGATCCGGCACCGGCACGATACCGACATTCGGCTCGATCGTGCAAAAGGGATAATTCTCTGCCGGAATTTCAGCCGCAGTCAGCGCATTAAAAAGCGTCGACTTGCCAACGTTAGGCAATCCGACAATGCCACATTTGATTGCCATTAATTTTTTACTCTTTTGTGTGCAGTTTTTTCATAGCGGCATTAAGCCCGCTGTCAGAAAGTATCGGCATCACGTCTGCGGCTTCACCGACATTCCCAAGAATGGCAGACTCGACATCGCTCGATGCTTTCTTCAACACGTAACCAGTCACCTGGTCTTTATGACCGGGATGACCAACACCCAATCGCAAGCGCATAAAATCCCGCCCGCAATGCTGAATCAAATCGCGCAGACCATTATGACCACCATGACCGCCACCGAGCTTCAGTCGAACGGTACCCGGTGGCAAGTCGATTTCGTCATGCGCCACCAGAAGTTGTTCTACCGACAGTCGATAGTAGTCAAGCACCCCGCGAACGGGCCCGCCACTCAGGTTCATATAACTTTGTGGCTTCACCAACCAGACATCACCACCGGCAATTCTTATGCGACAAATATCAGCATCGAAACGCTTTTCGTATTTGAACTGTGAGCCTTCACGCCGTGCCAACTCATCAACAAACCAGAAACCCGCATTGTGCAAGGTGCGCTCGTAGCGTTCCTCAGGATTACCAAGTCCAGCAATAATTGTCAGATGGTTATCCTGCATGTTTCACCAAGGCGGCGGCCGGCTCGTCTGTAACCATAGGTAATTCATAAATTTTTCCAGCAATTCTTGACAAAGTAGTGTGCATATTTATTGTACCGCCGTCCGCCTATCACGGCCCTGGCTGGTTCTCGAACACCTGAGCTTGACCTTCACTCAACCCATAGCTATCGCTATGGGTTGAGCTCCAGGCCTGCCCTCAGGCGCCCGAGCCCTCACCCAGGATCCGCGATCCTTGGCGAAACATGCAGAAATGCCATAACGCCTCAATGGTATACGAACACCAGGATTCAACAAAAAGGCCGCCATAGGGCGGCCTTTTCATATGTTGTCGATAACGACTATTTGTCGTCCGACTCGCCTTTTGCTTCGCCACCAGCTTCGTCGGCTGCAGCTTCCCCTTCGGCTGCTTCGCCTTCTTCGCCTTCTTCGCCTTCGGCTGCTTCCTCGACGATGTCCTCTTCAATCGGCGCCGCTTTGATCACGTGGATCGAGACGACCGGGTGGTCACGTTCTTCGCCGTGTGACAGCTCAACGATTTCAACACCATCCGGAACCTTAAGGTCAGAAAGGTGCAACATCTCGTTCAGCTCAAGCTCAGCAATATCCAGCTCGAAGTACTCAGGCAGGTCTTTCGGCAAACAGGTGACCTCAACTTCAGTCACCAGGCGCGAAACGGAACCACCACCCAACCGGACGCCAACAGCATCCTCTTCATTGAGATAGTGAATGGGCACATTCATCTTGATCTTCACATCTTCAACAATGCGCTGGAAATCCATATGCATGATCCACTGTTTGGCAGGATGACGCTGAATATCCTTAACAATCGCAGCCTGGCTCTTCTCGCCAACCTTGATGTTCAAAATACTGGAATAAAATGACTCGTTCTCAAGCTTATGCAGAACGCGGTTATGATCGAATGCCAGTGCGCGCGGCGGACGGCCGGCACCATAGATGATTGCAGGAACTTTTCCTTCATGACGCAGGCGGCGGCTCGCACCCTTCCCCTGGCCCTCACGAATTTCCGCAACCAGGTCGAAATCTTCACTCATTGGAGCTCTCCGATAACTGATTGTTTTTAATGCCGTTTCCGGCGTTTGATAATAATCCCGATCGCGACCAATCGAGATAAGGGCGCGCATGATAGCCGAAATTCAAATAAGTGTCAGCCCCAAATCGCCAGATTTTGGGCTGACTCCTCCATCAACCCCAAAAACATGGAAACGGCGATACCCGCGAGCCTGCGGCAGGTATGCCGTACTCACCAATAAGCGAGTAAAAACGGGGTCGAGTGTTTGGTGAGTACGGCATACCTGCCGCAGGCGTCCAGGAATTGCGCCCGTATCCCCCACCCAAAAAACCGAATTGCGCTGACCCGCCAGGGTCAGATCAGCCACCACCTAGTCGACATACAAAGAACTAACCGACTCCTCGTTAGCAATCCGCCGCATAGTCTCCGCCAACAACTCAGCAGTAGGCAGCTGCCGAATCTTGGAACAAGCCCGAGCCTCCTCCCCAAGCGGTATCGTATCCGTAACAACAACCTCATCCAAAGCAGACTCAGTAATCCTGGAAACAGCCGGCCCCGACAAAACCGCATGCGTAATATACGCATCAACACTCGCAGCCCCCCGCTCCTTAAGCGCACCAGCAGCATGACAAAGTGTCCCGGCTGTATCGACCATGTCATCGATCATGACGCAGTTCTTACCCGCAACTTCGCCAATAATATTCATAACCTCAGACTGGTTAGCTTTAGAACGCCGTTTATCAATAATCACAAGATCAGCATCATCGAGTCGCTTGGCAAGGGCCCGCGCACGAACAACGCCACCAACGTCCGGCGACACAACCACCATGTCCTCATACTTCTGCTTCCAGACATCCCCAAGCAATAACGGCGACGCATAAACATTATCGACAGCGATATCGAAAAATCCCTGAATCTGCTCGGCATGCAGGTCAACGGTAAGAACACGATCAACCCCGGCAGTAGCAATCAGCTTCGCAACCAACTTGGCGGTAATAGGCACCCGCGAAGAACGCGGCCGCCTGTCCTGCCGACCAAACCCAAAATACGGAATGACAGCAGTAATGCGCGAGGCTGAAGCGCGCCGGGCGGCATCCACCATCACCAGCAATTCCATCAGGTTCTCGGCAGTAGGTGGACAGGTCGGCTGTACGATAAAAGCCTCCCTGCCGCGGATATTCTCCAGAATTTCAACGTTGATCTCGCCGTCACTGAAGCGGCCAACGTGCGCCTTGGCGAGTGGTATATGAAGAACACGGGCTATGCTGTGCGCGAGTTCAGGATGCGCATTGCCCGAGAAAATCGCCATTGTTGCCGGTTCCATGGCGCGGTCCCTATCGATACGGTTATTCACATTGGCCCCTGGTGGTGAAATTGGCTGGGGCGGCAGGATTCGAACCTGCGCATGACGGGATCAAAACCCGTTGCCTTACCACTTGGCTACGCCCCATTTG
>QNFK01000157.1 GCA_003645495.1 Gammaproteobacteria bacterium | reverse complement strand
TTCGGGTCATGTACCTGTTCCATGTCGTTACACATATGGTTAATCATCGTGAAACGAAACATCGCGCGGTTTGTGCCAGCGACGAAGAAAGCTTCTGCTGCGGCACGCGTAGTCCAGATGCCGGCGGTAGCACCTGGCGGCAGACCTGTGACAGAAGACTGTGTCGTCTGTGTCAGACCAGTTTTCATGTCCAGGCTCTGATTTTCAAGCTGTGCATAGTGATCGTTGTTGTTGTTCGAATACGCCGGCAAACCGAGGCTGCCCGCACCTACATAAAGGATGTCAGCCGAGAGCAGCGTATTAAACGGTACGTCGTCACGAATCATGCCGACAACTGTCGCGATGTAGTCGTTTAGTGGAACAAACACACTTTGATCGCGATTCGTCCATGGCGCCGCAAAATTCTTCAACGTTACGTTGTAGAAATTCGGGTTCTCCATAGCGAGGTTCGCAGCAGCGGTTGTCTGTCCGAGCCCGATGTCTGCTTCCATCTGCGCAAGTACCGCCTCAGTCGGTGGTACACCGGTGAGACGATCGTGAATGCGTTTCGCCTGCTCACGCGGTCCGGCATTAGCAACGCTAACGAGACCAACGCTCAACAAAACGAACGACAGCAATTGAATTACACGTCCAGCCTTGTCCAGACCTTCAGTATGTCTATTTTTTGTCCAAGTCCTGTTTTTCATATCAATCCTGCTCATGACTAAACGATTCGACAACGTGTTCATTTAATTCTCTGGCGAGCCAGAACGGACTCCGCAGGGATTGGTGAGGGCGCCAGACTTTCTGACGCAATGTCCACCTCTCTCCTGGCAGCACCGCTAAGCGACATGTGCCTTTAACAGAAGTCCTTGTTCGTTTTGCGTTCTTCCCTGAACAATCTGCTTCACCGCAGGTGGACTTACTTTAAAAGCTTGCCTGAGCTTTCGAGGAATGACCGTGAATACACTCACAGTCTGCTTACTTCTCTTATGCCCGGCGCACGAAATGCATGCGCTTGTCAGATATAAAGCAATTGCCGTGCCAGCTTTCGGTTTGTACTTATAAAATGGTTATAAATGCAATAATTTCAGCAGGTTATAGGCGCCCGGTCGGGCCAGTTGCGAGCCATGATATGTCAAGTGCTTGTCGTGCAATTTGCACACATATCCATGCGGCTAATGTAAGTCGCTGATTGACAATGATCTCTTGACTGTCGCTGAAGACAGACAGCAATGACGACTAGCGACATGCATTAACGACGTGTGTCACATTTTTGCTGCGTGTGGGTCTCTGTTGCTCAGTGATTTCGTCATTGCTGAAATTTCCTCGGAACCATTCACAAAAACTTTTCGTTGTGAGTTGGTAAGGAACACTCAGCCAACGCAATAGTTTCCTGGTTCGACTTCGCAATCATCCACAAAAGCGCAACTTAACTTTGCGCACTGTCGTACTTTCGAGACATTACATTGCTGATTTTCCTTCATTAAACTGATGTCACGCCGCGGTCTTTTTGTGATCGCGTTAACGGTATGCAGGGCGTGCCGCGTCCACTATTACAGGCTAGTTGTAATGGTGGAGCAGTGCGCATCTGAGATTCGAACCGGAGCAGGAAAACGGGATTTCCAATTGCGGTTCGCAGAGGTGAAGGCTATGAATACATTAGCGCAAAGAAAAACGGATAGATCCAAACGCATTGGAGTGCTGACTGCGACTCTTCTTATGGCGTTGCTCTCTATCGTTGCTTGCGACGGCGCCAACCAGGGTGTCCAGATTGGCACGGGTCAGTCACCCGACCCTGTAGCCATTGATTTCCCGATCGCATTTATCAAAGCTCCTCTGCCTGTCGATGATCAGGGAGAGTTCGTACAAACCGATCTGCGGGAGCTTATTTCGTTCGATTTCGGAGCTGACCTTTATTACAAAGATCGCGCCTCGCCAAGTACAGATGCTGTAAATATCACCGCAGCAGAGACCCAGGGACTGGGTGCAGTACGGGACGTCGAAATCGCATTCGATGGCAGCGGATTACTTTTTGCGATGCGTGGTCCCGTTGATCTGAATCTTGATATTGATGACGAAAATCAACCGACCTGGAATGTCTGGGAGTACGTATTCGAAACGCAAATACTACGGCGCGTCATCGCATCAGACCTGACATCAGAAATTGGTCATGATTTATCTCCCCACTATCTGCCTGACGGGCGAATTATTTTCGCTTCGACCCGACAGCTGCGTTCCAATGCTGTATTGCTCGATGAAGGCAAACCGCAATTCGAAGCGCAGGACGAAGACCAAAACGAGCCTACATTCCTGTTGCACATCATGAATGCCGATGGCTCCAACGTTGAGCAGGTCTCATTCAACCAAAGCCATGACATGGACCCTGCCGTTCTGTCGAATGGCCAGATTGTTTTCAGTCGCTGGGATCACGCAGGACCTAACGATGCAGTTAATCTGTATCGTATGAACCCGGACGGCTCAGAGCTGGAGTTGCTGTATGGCAATAGCAGCCATGACACGGGATCAAACGGTGAGGTGATTCAATTTACCCAGCCGCGCGAACTCCTGGACGGTCGCATCATGGCGCTTGTTCGTCCATTCACCGACACGAATGGTGGCGGCGACATTGTTGTCATAGATACGCCGACCTTTCTCGAGAACACACAGCCAACGATGGACAATCCGGGCATGGTTGGTCCTGCTCAGCAGCGGGCGACCACCTTGAATATCTCCACAGAAACCGGCGTGGCATCACCTGGTGGCAGGTATAGCTCGGTATTTCCGATTCAGGACGGAACTGATCGTTTGCTGGTTAGCTGGAGCCAGTGCCGCCTGACGGACATCATCGATCCCAATGCACCTGTGGTGCCGATCGTATATTACCCCTGTACTGTCGATAACCTGGCCAATCCGTTGTATGAAGAAGCGGACCCTATCTATGGTGTCTGGATATATGACCCGCGTGATAACACGCAGTTGCCCATCGTGCCGCCCGAAGAAGGTTTCATGTTCACGGAAGTCGTTTCAGCTGATCCACGAGCGACGCCGCCAGTGATTCTTGACAGCCAAAGCACCTTCACTATGGATCCTGACCTGGTTGCAGAAGGTGCAGCCGTGATCAGTATTCGCAGTGTTTATGACTTTGACGGCGGCGCGGTAGCGCCAATCGACACCCTGGCCGACCCTGCACAAACGACTTCGGCTGACCAGCGGCCGGCGCGATTCCTGCGTATCGTCAAAGCAGTCTCGCTGCCGAATGACGACATTGTTGATCTCGATAACACCGCTTTTGGCCGGATTCGAAATCTCGGTATGAAAGAGATTGTGGGTTACTCGATGGTTGAGCCAGATGGTTCGGTAATGATGAAGGTACCGGCGAATACGGCACTGTCGATAAGCGTGCTGGACGGCAATGGTCGTCGCATTACAGCGCGCCATCAAAACTGGATTCAGTTGCGCCCGGGACAGTTGCTCGAATGCAATGGTTGTCACGTTGTGCAGAGTGGTATTTCCCACGGTCGATTCGATGCGTTCGCTTCTGTCTATGCAGGTGCGACCACAGCAGGTGGATCTTTCAATTCCGGCACGGTCGATGCACTGTTTGTCGGTGAAGTCGGTGAAACGATGGCAGAAGTTCGCGCACGCGTCACTTGCGGTACGGACGGTTGCTCTTCGCTGGAACCTTCGATGGACGTCGAGTTTGACGACGTATGGACGGATGAGGTCAAATCCGGGCGCCTGGCCGATCCGAGCTTCAGTTATTCTTATCTGGATCTCACGACGCCACCGCCGACTACATTGAACTGCATGACACAGGCATGGGCATCGAATTGCCGCATCGTCGTCAACTATGAGATGCACGTACATCCGCTGTGGGCAGCCAACCGACCGGTACTTGACCCGGTCACCGGATTGCCTCCGGTCGACCCGGTAACGGGGCTACCGGTCCTTGATCCTCTCACGATGCTGCCACCGAGCAACAACTGTACTAACTGCCATACACCGGTTGATGCGGCGGCAGTGGTGCGTGTTCCGGCCGGTCAACTGGACCTTGCCGATGGTTTGTCACCGGATGAACCGGATCAATTTAATTCGTATCGCGAATTATTGTTTAATGATAACGAACAACAGCTTAATATGGGCGCCTTGCAGGATCTGCAGATCGTGGTTGGCGTTGATGCCAATGGCAATCAAATATTGGCGACTATTAACGTAAATCCTTCTATGAGTGCTGATGGTGCTAACGCGTCGACTCGTTTCCTGAGCCGGTTCGACAATCCAGCAGATATGCACTTTGGGTACTTGTCTGACGCGGAGAAACGCTTAATTGCGGAATGGTTGGATGTCGGAGCACAATATTACAACAATCCATTCGACGTCCCGATCAACTAACTCGTTGTGGCTGGCGGTTCTGGTTCTTTTGCTAACCCAGACGCTTACCACCGGACTTGCTCAGGCCGCCGACGAATATCGCACAGTATCGGTGGCCGATCCCTATCTGGAATTGCGCACCGGTCCTGCGGTCGGCTATCCCATATTCCACGTCATTGACCGTGGTGAGCCAGTCGACATCATCAAACGCCGGACTGACTGGTTCCTCGTACGCGGCCTGGATGGCAAAGAGGGCTGGGTCGATCGTGGGCAAATGGAGCGCACGCTGCAAACAGGTGGTCAGGAAATCGAGTTCGCACAGGCGAATCAGCAGGATTTCACCGACTCCCGCTGGGAGCTGGGCCTGATGACCGGCGACTTCGGCGGCGCCAATGTTATTTCCCTGTACACCGGGTATTCGCTCAACCCAAACGTGTCTATCGAGGCATGGGGTTCACAGATTTTGGGAAATTTTTCGAACGGCTGGATGGCCAGTGTTAACGTGGTCCATGAAACTTGGCCAGATTGGCGGATATCACCGTTTTTCACGCTCGGCGCAGGCATCATTCACACCGAGCCTAAACCAACTATCATTCAGGGCGAGGATCGTACGGACGAGGTTGCTCATGCAGGCATAGGTCTTCGTGTTTTTGCGACACGAAGATTTATCCTCAGAGCTGAATTCAAAAGCTATGTCGTGTTCACCAGTCGCGACGACAATGAGGAAGTAGAAGAATGGAAAGTCGGTTTCGCCTTCTTTTTCTAGTATTACCCGTATTCGCACTGGGGCTTTCGGGCTGTGCCGCGACTAAGAACCTGTTCGGTTGGGGGGAAGAAGAAGCTCCCCCGCCCGCAGAGATTCCTGAGGGCCAGGTCATCGAGCCCGAGGTTGAGCGACGGCAGATAAAAGAACCTAAAATCGATTCTGAAGACTTCGAAATTGGCGCTTTTGCGGGCATCATGAGTATCGAGGACTTTGGTTCCGACCTCGTTTACGGCGTAAAGCTTGCCTACCACGTCACTGAAGGTTTCTTTGTCGAGGGATCGGTGGGTCGAACGGAAGGCGGATTGACCAGTTTTGAGGTCCTGAGCGGTGGCGCGCCATTGCTGACCGACAGCGAGCGAGAGCTTACCTACTACAACCTCAATGTAGGCTATAACATTCTGCCGGGCGAGGGGTTCATCGGCGAGGGTCGCGCCTACAACACTGCGTTCTACGTCATCGCCGGTCTGGGATCGACATCCTTCGCCGGAGACGACAGGTTTACGGTGAACTTCGGTGCCGGGTATAGATTCCTGGTCACCGA
>QNFK01000156.1 GCA_003645495.1 Gammaproteobacteria bacterium | reverse complement strand
TGCCAAGCGTCAGATGCACCATGCCGCCGCTTTCCGGGGCCTGCGACTCAAGCTGCATTACGAGATCCATCACTTTGCGCGATTCCGCGCCGCGATCGAGCAGATCACCCGTAATGCCAAGATGTGTTGCCCCGCCGGACCAGTTCTGATCCGCATCGATGACAGCAGCATTCTGAAATGTCCTGACCATCGCATCGTATGCCCCATGCGGGTCACTGATGGCAACGACTCGATCAACATCAGTCCAGACAAGTTGCTCCGCAAAAGCGGCTGCTGGTGCGATAAAAGCAGTCAGCAGCCCCACCCAGATGTGCATCCGCAGCACCCTGTTCAGTCTATAGCTGGCAAACGATGTTGGTTTCATTATGAACTCCGCGGCCCTATCACCGGTCGTAACAATTGTAATTGAGCAGCGAAAAAAAATCGCATGCTAAAATGCAAATATCAATCGTCATTATGGCTGCGAAAAAGGGGTCGCTTTGATAAATCCGCACCTGCATGATTGGACCCGGATAGTGCTCTCGATGTTCCTTTGTTTGCCATCATTCGCCGCTGCGGAGAGTGGTGAAATTGGCGCAGATACAGGGGCCAACCCATTATTCTCCAGCCACAGCGTGCTCGATATTCTTATCGAGGCACCGATGACGCAGCTGATGCAGGAAAGGCCCGAAGAGGACTATCTCGACGGCAAGCTCAGCTACACAGATACTGCCGGCGTCGCGCACACTTTAGATCTCAAGTTACGTACTCGCGGCAAATACCGGAACCAGAAAAAAACCTGTTCATTCGCGCCAATAAGACTGAATTTTCGCAAGAAACAGGTTGCCGGGACTGAATTTGCCGGACAGGACAAATTAAAGCTCATCACGCATTGCAAGATCGGCAGCGACCGTAACGAACAATTGGTGCTGAAAGAATACCTGGCCTATCGAAGCCTGCAGATACTGACCGATAAAAGCTTCCGCAGTCGTCTGCTGCGGGTGACCTATGTAAATAGCCAGAACAGCAAAGATACCGTGACCCGTTTTGGATTCGTCATTGAAGACAAGAGTGATATTGCAGACCGCATGAATCTCTCGTCGGCGAAAACACCCATGATAAAATACAAAGACCTCGATCGCCGCCAGGCAAACCTGGTATCTGTATTTCAATACATGATCGGCAATACAGATTACTCAATGATCAGGGGAGCCCTGAACGACGATTGTTGCCACAATATTGAGTTATTTACCAATGATGATGGGTTGTATACGCCTATACCTTATGATTTCGATTTCGCCGGGGTGGTCAATGCGCCGTACGCGGAACCGAACCCGAAGCTCAAAATTAGCAGCGTTCGTGTTCACCATTACCGCGGCAGTTGCAGTAACAATTACTTACTGGAAGAAACGGTCGCCTATATTCACGAACACGAGGCAGAAATTCGCACTCTGATCGAAAATTTGGACGGCCTGGAAGAAAACTACAGGAAGGACTTTACCAAGTACCTGAACGTCTATTTTGATCGTGTATCAACGCCGCAAAAAATAGAACGATACCTTTCTAAAAAATGCTCTTAGGCAAGGGCGTTACCTGCCCCTGTTGTAGCCATTCCGAGATAATTTGTGCCGTACGTGGATGGGCCAGATAACCGATTGAGCTGTGCGGATTTGATTTGCCGTAGCGGACGGCGAGGTTATAAACACGATAATCCCGGATGAAGCTGACCTGTTTTTGCCGCAGCATTGGTTTGAAGTCATCGGCCAGCGTGTTGTCATGACTTAAGTAGTCATCTTCTGCTGATACGTTGTGCCAGGATACGACGACAGACGGATATCGATCTACGCCTTTTTTCCTTGCGCCAAGCAGCCGGCGGCGGACCATTGAATCGCCAAGCGGCGCCCCAAGCGTCAACCAGACATCGATTTTTTGATCCCGGTATTTTTCAGCGTATTGAGCGTCATGCGAAATTTGCCAAAGCACATCATATGCGACTATGCAGCCCGTACCATGGGTTAGCAGCATAATCTGGCTGC
Source organism: Gammaproteobacteria bacterium (assembly GCA_003645495.1). GTDB lineage: Bacteria > Pseudomonadota > Gammaproteobacteria > Steroidobacterales > Woeseiaceae > SZUA-117. Next base: position 3,651 of record QNFK01000156.1, on the reverse strand, counting down.
CATCATCCAGCGCATCGCAAATCGACGACCGCACCCGTTCCCGCAACCTTTCGGCGAAGTCACTTTTGGCGTTCCAGTACTCACTCAGATCGGCGCCTACTTTTCGCATCAGCAGCGACGACAGGCCTATCCCACCAGCCAGTGGCGCCACGGTATCGGCAAAAAACTCGGATAGAGCAGATTTACCAGGCAGTCGGTCGTAGCGAGTTACACTAAAGTTTTTCTTTTTCTCAAGTGCACGAATCTTGATCAACGCATTGCGCCGGTCACCAATGTCGAGTGTCTCGTCATACCGAAGGCCTTTGCTGGCAAGAAACTCATTTGAAATATCGCCGTAGTAGGCGAGCCGTTTGTCGAGCGCGTTGAAATGATCAGCCATCTCCGCGCAATCACGTTCAATTCCCATCGTTAGCGCGGAAATACTAAGGTCACCAAAATCGATTGCGCCTGGTTTAAAGTCGCGTCCGTGCACGAACAACAAAACTCGTTTTGAATTACCGCTGTTATTCATAATGTTAGTCAGTTCTTAATGATGCCGAATGGTGTCACTCGATAGACAGCAAGCCTTGCCCTGCCATCGCCCCCCTCGTCAGCAATTAGCAGGCGGCCATCGCTCGTGATCTCGATGCCTTCGGCCTGCCGGTGCCGTTTCTTCTTTGGCAGAATTATAGCGTCTATTAGATCACCTTCGCTGGAAAGCTGAAAAAGAGCTCGCTGCCGCGCTGCAACCATGATGCGGCGGCGTGATTTCGGTTCGACCGCAATGGCAGATGGATTCACGTGCTTACTACCAATTTTGCCCCCAATAGCCGCTGTCGGTACCGCAACATCACGAACAGTGCTGACCCTGTTTCCGGCAACCGACAATTCGAATATTTTCAAATCGTCACCTTTCGATTTCGTTTCTTTGCACGCCAGTAGCAGCAGGCCATTTTCCCGGTCCTGTGCAAGACCCTCAAACTCACAATATTTGCCAAGGCCGGTATCAATTTGCTGGTATTGCACATGAGCCCCGTTGGCGCCCTCAGCCGCTTTAAACAACTGACCTTTACTGGTCATTAGCCAGACATTGTCATCAAGGACTGCAATACCTTCAAAATCCCCGCGCAACACCGGCTCGCCGAACGCGAACGCCTTAACCAGGCGGCCATTCTCATAGTCAATTTCGTAGACGATGGCTTCTTCGTCAGCCACCCCGAGCAGTCTTTCATCGCCGGTCAAAGCGAGTCCTGACAGTTCTCGTAATTTTGCGGGTAGCTTCCATTGCCGGAACGAATCATCCGCTTTCGTCTCGTTTGCAGATAAATCTACCGGGTTTGGGTTACAGGCAACCAGGAATATGGCCAGGATCGCTGCTTTACCGGGGTATGCCACCATTTTGGCAGTCATTCGAAAACCGCATCGCCGAATGACAATGTTGGAAAAGCCATGATCGGCCTTTTCGGCATATTGCTAGTAATCATCCTCGGTGCGATCGCGCCTGGTGAGCATTGAGAAGAATGGTCCAGACAATACCTTGCCATACTGCAGTTTCCAGATGATCAGAGTGGAATAAACGAATGCCATGGATATGACCATGGCAACACCAAGCGCGCCAATGCCCGCTCCAAGACCAATGCTGATTGACACGAATATGTACATTGCATGTGATGGTTGATCCAGCGTAAATCGAAATCGGACCGCGGCAACCACACCCGCCAGGGCGAAAGCCAGTGGCAGGCTATTCAGTACGATAGTGGCTATACCGGTAACGACGATCGGCATAACGATGATCGTTTGTACGAATGACTGATCGACATCCTTGTTACGACTGGTAATGAAATACACCCACGAAATCGGAATGATCAGAATTGCGGCACCCAAACTTGCGAATGCGAGTCGAACAGGGCCATTTGGCGCAAGCGCTGCCATTTCAATGTCGGAATAGATAATCTCGAGATCGTTGCTATTCCCCCCGGCAAGGTCACCAAGACCGCCTACAGGGAAGAATTCGCGCACTACCGGTACTTTGATCAGCAGTAACGTCATAATGCCGGCCCAGAAAACGTAATACAACGTGATCAGGGTAACCGGAATCAGAAAGTTTGCGGCTCGTCTCATAACATCATCAGGGTTAAATTCTCGATGGCGGTGTAAACCATACCGCCACCCCGGGCAGAGCGCCACAATCGGGGCGAAATAGTTGGCTGCCGCGAGTGGAATCGCGCTTCAGGTATCAATAATGAAAAGCCTCTGCACAATTTTGGTGTACGCTATGCCGCGTTTCTTTCCAGGACAGAGAATACATGACTGACTCAACCCGGCTGCTAGGCATCAGTAACGCAATCGTCGACGTGCTGGCGCACATTGACGACGACTTTCTCGACAAGATCGGCGCACCGTCTGGATCGATGACGCTGATTGATGAAAATCGCGCCCATGAAATCTACGCCATGATGGGCCCGGCGACGGAAATGTCAGGTGGCTCGGTGGCGAATACAGTTGCCGGATTTGCCAATTTGGGCGGATCTGCTGCTTATATCGGGCGGGTCAAAGCCGATCAGCTCGGCGAGATCTTCGTGCATGACATGCGTTCACTCGGCGTCGATATACGGCTCCAGCCAGCCGCCGATGGCGCTCCGACCGCACGTTGCCATGTGCTGATAAGTCCAGACGGGCAACGCACGATGCAGACTTATCTTGGCGCCTGCACCGAATTGGGTGAAGGCGACGTAACAGAAACCACGGTTGGCAAGCCCGGCGTTATCCTCCTGGAAGGCTACGTTTGGGATATCGCTGAGGGTCCCGCGCTCGCTGCATCTGCGATAAAAATCGCGAAAGCCAACGGCAGTTCCGTGGCTTTATCACTCTCGGATTCGTTCTGCGTAGAACGCCATCGTGATGCGTTCCACGCCGCCGTCCGCAATGGTGTAGACATTGTGGTTGCGGACGAAGACGAAGTAAACGCACTTCTGCAAACAGAATCGTTCGAGGAAACGACCAGGAAACTTGCGGATTACGACAACCTGTTCGCAATGACGCGTTCCGAGAAAGGATCGGTGATCATGCATAAGGGTGAGACGGTTATTCAGCCGGCGACGCCCGTGGAGACCATCGTCGATACCACCGGTGCCGGCGACGCTTACACTGCAGGATTTCTGTATGGACTGACGTCCGACAAGTCATTGCAGGAATGCGCGAAACTCGGCACCTACTGTGCAACCAACGTTATCCAGCAGGTTGGTGGGCGCATCGAGAGCGGATTACTGGAAGGCTATACGGGTTAGCACCAACGTCATTGCGAGCTTGACGGGCGTGGCAAGCTCTTGAATTTATGGAGCAGCCTTCTTCTTACAATGCAGCAACCTGTTGGAGGTTGCCGCGTCGCTTCGCTCCTCGCAATGACTTCTGTCTTTTTCAGGTGGGGTCCGGGTTGGCGGTGGGCGGTGGGCGATAGTATCGACGTCATTGCAAACCCTAAAAGAACAGACGTCATTGCGAGCCCGGAGGGCGCGGCAACCTCTCGACATTGGCATGGACACTAGCTACCTATCGGATGCCAGGTAGTTTTGGTTGCCTGAGTATCTTTAATCATATAGGGGTTCTGCGCCGCTTCTTTCGACCAGTCAGTATCCGGCCGCTGTATGACCCGCTTGATGTTATCTGCCGCCT